>CAYXET010000081.1:0-3974 GCA_964464025.1 uncultured Christensenella sp.
AGGGCAGCCGCAAGCGATCAACTTTCTGTTTGGGCCGAAAAAAGCGGGGTGAAAATTATTAAGCATAATGAAGGTGCCGACCCCGCAAGCGTTGTTTATGACGGAATTGAAAGTATGAAAGCACGAAAAAGTGATGTGATTTTAATTGACACAGCGGGGCGTCTTCACAACAAAGTGAATTTGATGGAAGAGCTTAAAAAAATCTCGAAAATTGTGAATAATAAATATCCAGAATGTGAATATAAAAAAATTTTAGTTCTTGATGCCACCACTGGTCAAAATGCGCTTAGTCAAGTGAAAGAATTTAACGAATTTGTTGGAATTGATGGTATAATTTTGACCAAACTTGATGGAACAAGCAAAGGTGGAGTGATTGTGCCAATAATCGACGACCTTCACGTGCCAATAAAATATGTTGGCGTTGGCGAAAAAATTGATGATTTAATTGATTTTAATGCCAAAGATTTTGTTGACGCTCTTTTAAGCGAATAATTATCTTTTTCAATTAATCACTTTTAAAAATTTACATTATTTTTCTTTATTTGTTTTAAATTTTTATAAAATTTAATAATTGAGATATTAGTTAATATTTTTTAGTTTTGTGATTTTAAATTTGTATTTTTAACTTATAATATAAAATTTATTTCCTTAATTTACAGTTTGTGATTTATGAATTTTTGTTTTATAATTTAAATTAAAATACACACAAAAAATTAGTTAAAATCAATTTGTTTTTTAAACGTAAATTTTAATAAATTTTAAAAAAATTTAAATTTGCTTTTCAATTTATTTGAATTGCAAATTTTTTTGTGATAAAATATTTGTTGGAGGATAAAAAATGAGAAAAATGAAAAGTTTTAAAAAGTTTATAAAATATTTTGTATTAATCGTTGTGCTAATTCCTTGCTTCGCGTTAATGTCAGCGTGCAGCGTTAATTTAGACAATCAAAAATATATCACAAATATCGAAAAAACAAAGTCGGTTGGGCTTGTTGATGTCTATACAATCACATATTCCGACAATTCAACCTCATCTTTTTCAGTTTCTAACGGGAAAAATGGGGAAGATGCCCAAAAAGTGACAATTGAAGAAATTTATGAAGCTCTAAAACAAAGAAACTACACAAAATCTTTTGAAGAATTTTTAATGGAATATTTAACTCTTAACAGTTCTTCAAACACCGAAACAGAATCGGTTAGCAAGGCAATACTTTCGTGCGTTAGTGTCTACACACAATTTGAAGTTATTTCCGACGAACCGGTCTACACATTTAATCCAATTTTTGGCTATATTCAAAACGGAACACAACAAACAAAATCAACAAGCGTTGGTGCTGGAAGTGGGGTTATATTTAGTCTAGACAAAGAAAATGGTGATGCTTATATCATCACAAACTATCACGTTGTATACAACGAAAGTGCAAACAACAAAATTGGAAAAGTGAAAGTTTTCCTTTATGGAAGCGACATTGAAGTTTATTATGAACAAGATGACGAAGGGAACTATGTTAACGACGAAAATGGCTATCCAAAAATTCACTACTCTTCAAGTAGCATCGATTGTGAATATATCGGTGGAAGTTTGACCTATGACCTTGCCGTTTTGAAAGTGACTGGCAGCGAAACATTAAAAAATAGCAACGCAAGACAAGTTGATTTAAGCAACGGCTATATTGTTGGAGAAACAGCAATTGCAATTGGAAATCCGTCAGCAGGCGGAATTAGTGTTACAAAAGGTGTTGTTAGCGTTGAAAGCGAATATATTTCAATGACCGCAGCCGACGAGAAAACAAAAGTTACATTCCGAACAATGCGAATAGACACGGCAATAAATTCAGGGAACTCTGGTGGCGGGCTATTTAACACAAACGGCGAACTTATTGGAATTGTAAACGCTAAAATTGTTGACGATGAAATTGAAAACATTGCTTATAGCATCCCGCGTGATATTGTTGTGAATGTTGCAAACAACCTTATTTATAACTATGAAATGAATGAAACGAAAAAAGTTTATAAAATCACTCTTGGTTTGACACTTGAAACACAAAATTCAAGGGCAGTGTATGATAGTGCAACAAAGGAAACAACAATTGTTGAAGATGTTATAATTAAAGAAATTTCAGCGTCAAGTCTAGCGTCAACCATAAATTTGGCCAAGGGCGATAAAATTGAAAAAATTGTAGTAAACGACAAAACTTATTCTATAACAAGATTATTCAATGCAATTGATTGCGCAGTTTCAATTAATGTTGGTGACACAGTAACCTATAAAATTGACCGTGGCGGTGAAAAAATTGACGTTACATTTGTTGCAAACAGTGCAAATTTCAGTTATGTTGAATAAAAACTAAAAAATTTCTATAAGTTTTGAAAAATAATTGACAAAACAATCAAAATATGATACATTATCAAAAGTGCCGCATATTAAAGGTTTAAAGTAAAGTGAAATTTCACCTTTCGTAGCGAGTTTTAGCAAGGAGGACAAAAAAATGTTTTGTGTGTTAGAAACAGGAGGAAAACAATATAAAGTTTCTGTTGGTGATTTATTCAATGTTGAAAAAATCAATGCTAATGTTAACGAAAATGTAGATTTAAAAATTCTAATGCTAGTTGACGGAGAAAAAGTTGAAACTGGCAATCCATATTTAGCAAAAGTTGCAAAATGCGAAGTTGTTAAACAAGGCAAAGAAGCAAAAATTATTGTTATTCGTTATAAGGCAAAAAAGAACCTTAAAAAAAGACAAGGTCATCGTCAACCTTTCACAACTTTAAAATTAGTTGAAATAAAATAATGACGAATATTGAACTTTATTATAATGAAGATAATAAAATTTGCAAAGTGAAAGTGTTTGGTCATGCAGGATATAAAGATTCTGACGACATTGTGTGTGCAAGCATCTCGGCAATCACGCAAACTGCTCTTTTGGGACTTTTGAATGTGGCGTGCATAGATGTTGACTATGAAGTTGAAGATGGATATTTAATGTTTGAATTGCCAAGCGATTTAGACGATTTTGACCAAACAAGAGTTGATGCAATTGTTCAAACAATGAGAGAAGGATTATCCGACATCGAGTCTGGATACAAAAATTTTGTTAAAATGGAGGAAATATATAATGTTTATTAATATTCAACTATTTGCTCACCACAAAGGTGGCGGAAGCACAAAGAACGGAAGAGATAGCATTGCTAAACGATTAGGCGTTAAAAAATATGACGGTGAAAAAGTTTTGGCAGGGAATATTATTGTTCGTCAACGTGGAACAAAAATTCATCCCGGAAAAAATGTTGGGATGGGAAAAGACTACACATTATATGCTTTGGTTGATGGGGTTGTTGATTTCGGCTTCAAAAGCAAAGACAGAAGATGCGTAAATATTAAAGTTGATTAATTTTTAAAGTGGGTTCAATTGAAATCCACTTTTTTTATGCAAATTTTTGTTGTGAAAAATCTAGTTTTTTGCTAAAATGAACTTATGGAAAACTATTATGTTAACAAAAACAAAATTGTTATAACAAACCTAAACGATTTTAACATTGCCCATATCCTAGAATGCGGGCAAGTTTTTAGATATAAAAATTTTTTCGACCACTATGAAGTGTTTTCAACAAACAAAAAAGCAAAAATATTCACTTTTGATGACAAAGTTGAAATTGTAACAAATAACGTCGATTATTTTATAGAATATTTCGACCTTAATACAAATTATGCTCAAATTAAGCAAAAATTGTGCAATTTTGATTTTATGGCGCCAATAATTGAAAAAACCTATGGAATTAGAATTTTAAATCAAGACCCATTTGAAATGATAATTTCGTTTATCATTTCGGCAAACAATAACATTAAAAGAATTCAAAACACAATTGAAAAGCTTTGCGAAAAAGCAGGAGAATATAACGAAAAAGAAGATTTTTATGCCTTTCCAACACTAGAAAGTTTGCTTAAACTAAACATTAGCGAACTTAAAAATTTG
>CAYXET010000082.1:0-3946 GCA_964464025.1 uncultured Christensenella sp.
TTTTTCAATTGTTTGAGGAATTAAAAAAGGAACTTTCCGAAAAAGGTCTTTTTGTCCCGGGGCTTTGGATTAGCACCTTTCATTCAAGTGCTGTTCGAATTTTAAGAGAAAACGCTCATTTAATTGACGGCCACGATAGTAATTTCACTATTTTTGATGAAAGTGACAAAAACAAGTTAATTGCAAAAATTTTGAAAGATTATCATTGCGAAAATGACAATTTTAAGAAAAAATTATCTTATCATATTTCTAAATTTAAAAATAAATTGCAAACGCTTTCTTTTTATGCAATAGAAAATTGCTATGAAACAGACATTGAAGAAATTTGCAAGTTTATTGAAATTTATGAAAACGAAATGAAAAACAACAACGCCTTTGATTTTGACGACTTGCTTCAAAAGGCATATAAACTTTTAATGTCGAATGAAAGCGTGAGAAACTATTATGCAAAAAAATTTAGGCATATTTTAATTGACGAATTTCAGGACACAAATGAAATTCAATATGATTTTGTGAAACTTCTTTCAAGTGGTGGAGCAAGTGTTTTTGTTGTGGGCGATGAAGACCAGTGCATATATTCTTGGCGTGGAGCAAATTATAGGAATATTGCAAACTTCACAAAAGATTTTAAAAACGTTGAAATAATTAAACTTGAACAAAACTATCGATCAACAAAGCAAATTATTGCGGGAGCGAACAAAATTATTTCAAAAAATGTTGAAAGAATAGACAAAAAATTGTGGACAAACAATGGTGACGGGCTTAAAATTGAATTTAAAAAATGTTATAATGAAGAAAAAGAAGCCGAGTTTGTTGCAAGCACAATTTTTGAATTGAAAACAAGACTAAATGAAAATTTAAACAACATTGCCGTGCTTGTAAGACTAAACTCGCTAACCAGAAATATTGAAGAAAAGTTGTTAAACTATGGTTTGAACTATAAAGTTTATGGCGGAATGAAGTTTTATGAGCGAATGGAAATTAAAAATTTTTTAGCATATTTGAAAGTTTTGAACAACCCGAAAGATGATGTTAGTTTTGCAAAAATTGCAAACTTTCCAAAACGTGGAATAGGTGATGTTTCCCTAAAAAATTTAAAGGAACTAGATTTAAGTCATTCAATGCTAGAAAATTTGTTGAATTTGAACAAATTTATGTTGAAAGGTGCAACCTATAACAAACTTTTGTCGCTTAAAACTTTGTTTGAAAATTTAATGCAAAAGAAAAATGAACTTTCAATTTATGACTTGTGTTTGTTCATTATGAAGGCAACAAACATAAACGAATTTTTGAATGTTGATGAAGAAGACAAAAACCGAATGCTAAACCTTGAACAATTAGTTTTGTCAATAAAAGAATTTTGCAAAAACAATGAAAATGCAACCTTGAACGACTATCTTCAAAGTGTGACGCTTGTTAGTGATATGGATAACTATAACGAAGGCGATGATTGTGTGACAATTGCAACTGTTCACGCAAGCAAAGGCCTTGAATTTGGCTGTGTGTTTGTGATTGGCCTTGAAGACGGGATTTTCCCGCTTAGAAGACAAGACGAAGAGTGTGATGAAGAGGAAGAACGTCGACTTATGTATGTTGCAATCACCAGAAGCGAAAGAAGATTATATTTAACTTGTGCAAGGTCGAGGTTTTTATACGGCTACACAAAAAGCCAAATTGTTTCACCTTTCATAAAAGACTTGGGCTTTGAAACCTCGGATTTTGGTGGGGGTTATGATAATTTTGACAATGGTGCTAGGCAAAATTCTTATGGCTATAATTCAAGTGAAAGTTTTGCTAGAAGCAATTATTATGGCAATAATTCCTATAAGAACACACGTGGCTATGAAAATTCAACGGGATATGATGAGAGATATAGCCAAAATTATTCAAGTGATAAACAAAATTTTCAAGGCAAAAACGCAAGCGATATTGAAATTGTTCAGTCGTCCGAAAACAACTTTTGTGTTGGCGACAAAGTGCTTCACAAAACTTTTGGTGAAGGCGTGATTGTTTCAGTTAACGGCGATTTTGGGAAAATTGCGTTTAAGGGCGTGGGAGTGAAAGAGTTGATGCTTACGATTGCCCCTATTTCAAAAATTTAAGGAGAAGTTATGGAAAAAGAACTTTTAGAAATGGAAAAATTATGTGAAATAATTTTGCAACATAACTATAACTATTATGTTTTGGATAATCCGACAATTTCCGACAAAGAATGGGATAAGTTATATGACGAACTGGTTAGGCTTGAAAAACAAACTGGTGTTGTTTTGGAAAATTCACCAACAAAAAAAGTTGGCGGTGAAACTTTAAAAGGATTTAAAAAGGAAAAACACATTGTTCCACTTTTTTCGCTAGAAAAAGTAAATTCCTATTCCGAACTTGAAAAATGGCTTGAAAATGTTAAAAAAGTTGTTGCTGATGCCGAATTTAGTTTGGATTATAAATATGACGGCCTTAGTGTTGTTTTAACCTATAAAAACGGCCTTTTGGTTGATGCGTTAACTCGTGGAAATGGCCAAGTGGGTGAAGTTGTGCTTGAACAAGTGAAAACAATTCGAACTGTCCCACTAAAAATAGATTTTAAGGGAACAGTTGTTGTGCAAGGCGAATGCATAATGAAACTTAGCGAGTTAAAAAAATATAACAAAATTGCCACCGAACCGCTTAAAAATGCCCGAAATGGTGCGGCAGGCGGGCTTAGGAACTTGAACCCTAAAATCACAAAACAACGAAACCTAGACGTTATTTGCTATTCAGTGAACTACATTGAAGGCGGAAATTTTACATCGCAAGAAGAAATGCAACAGTTTTTGCGAGAAAATAAGTTTTATGTTGTGGAAAACTTTGCCGTTCAAAAAAATTTTGTTAACATTAAAGAAATTTTTGATGAAATTGACCTTGAAAAAAAGGACCTAGATTTTTTGATAGACGGGGCAGTTTTGAAATTAAACAATGTGAAAGATAGGGAAAAATTGGGCTGGACAATTAAATTTCCAAAATGGGCAATTGCTTTCAAGTTTGAAGCCGAAGAAACGACAACAGTTTTGAAAGATGTTATTTGGACGGTCGGGCGAACTGGGAAAATCACACCTAGTGCTGTTTTAGAGCCTGTTGAACTTGCGGGAGCAACAATTCAAAAAGCCACACTGAATAACTATGATGATATTTTGCGAAAAAAGTTGAAGTTGAATTCTAGGGTGTTTATAAGGCGAAGCAACGAGGTTATCCCCGAAGTTTTGGGGCTTGCCGAAAGTTTTTCGGATAGCAAAGAAATTGTTAAGCCCGAAATTTGTCCTTCGTGCAAGGAAAAACTTGTTTTGGTTGGGCCAAATTTATTTTGTCAAAACACATTTTTTTGTCCCGAGCAAAATAAGGAAAAAATTGTTCACTATGCAAGTCGTGACGCAATGAATATTGAAGGAATAAGTGACAAAACTATTGATTTATTCTATGAAAAATTAAACGTTAGGTCTGTTTCTGACTTGTATGATATAACTTTTGACCAACTATTAACTCTTGATAGTTTTAAAGAAAAAAAATCTAGCAATTTGATTAGTGCAATTGAAAAAAGTAAAAATGTTAGTTTGTCTAAGTTTGTTTTTGCAATTGGAATTTTAAATGTTGGCAAAAAAACGGCAAGAGATTTGGCAAAAAAATATAAAAATTTAAACAATCTTATAAACGCTAGTTTTGAAAGTTTGATTGAAATTGACGACGTTGGTGAAATTGTTGCTAATTCGATAATTGAATATTTTAAAAATGAGAAAAATATTACGTTAATCAACAAAATTTTGTCTAAGGGTGTGAAAATTATTGAAGAAGAAGCAATTGAGGTGGAAGAGAACTATTTTTCGAACAAAACGATTGTTTTAACTGGCACATTGACAAATTTTAAACGAGAAGAGTTGAGTGAAAAATTAATTAACTTTGGTGCGAATGTGACGGG
>CAYXET010000083.1:0-3879 GCA_964464025.1 uncultured Christensenella sp.
AAACTTTTTCAAACCTATATTCCGCCTTTTTCAAAACAAACTCGCTTGTCTTTTGATTTTCTATCACAAAATCAAACAACCTTAAAATTTCATTTGTCAAATTTTCAAAAAGTTGTTTATTCGTTCGATTTTGTTTCAAAAAGTTAATTTCGTCACTATTTAACACATCAAAAACAATTTTTTCTTTTGTTTCCCTATCAATTTCTTGCCTTTTCCCCATAAATCCAGCTATTTTTTTTAGGCAATCGTGCACAATAAGCCCAACAATTCGCCCATCAAATAAACATTCGTTCGGTTTTGATATTTTTAACACGTCTTTCAAAAAATATTTCCTTGGGCATGCAAAATAATCTTCCACGCTTGATGAAGAATAGTTTTTGATATGTATCACATTTTTATCAATTTCTTCTTTTTCTTCGTCAATCTTCCAGTTTGTTCTGTCCAAAATAAATTTTTGCATAACATCTTTCGCCTTTGAAGGCTTTGAAAGATAAAACGACTTGACAAAATCTTTTTTGCTTCCAAATTTTAGCGACAACACATTCAAAATGTCATTATAATCAAGAGCCTCCAAAACATCACCACTAATTTTTGTCATTTTAATTGGGGTGCTATTGACCAAAAAATGTTCAAGAAAATTTTTAATTGATATAGACGGAAAATTAACTCCGCTTCGGTTTTTCACAAAATAGCTTAACACTAAATTTTTGTTCGACGACAAAAGATTTTCAAACGCTTTGTAATAATTGATTTTGTTGGTTTTTGTCGATTTTGGCTCAATTTCGGCATCTTTTTCAATTTGTTTTAGTTCGTCGTCGGAAAGCAAAGCATCATCTCGCACCAAACTTGGAAAACTTGAATCTGCACCCAAAACATAAACTTTTTCATAATTTTTATAGATAGATTTCAAACAATCTCCAACAAAAATTTCATCACACGACGAACTTGGCAAACTAATCATAACATTTTCAAAACATAGTTCAACAAAAAATCTAACGTCGATTAAGTTAAAATTTTCGCAAAAACTGCTAACGTCATCAAAACATTCCTGAACCTTGCTTTGAACCTGACTAAGACGCTTAAATTTCAAAATATCCTTTTCTTTCAAGTTGTCAATTTTTTCTTGCAGCCTTTCATTAACTGAAAATTCTTCAAAAATTTTAGCTAAACTTTCAAAAAATTGGCTTGTTTTTTGTGTTTTTGCGCTTTCTTGTGCAAAATTTCTTATTTTTTTTGCAACAAAATCTCTAACATATTCAAAACTTGCAAAATTTTCTTTTTCCTTCAAAAAATGAACGTCACAGAAAATGTTGTCAATCACAAATTCTCTTGCAAAATTTTCAAATTCAAAGACAATTTTTTCATCTATTGTCAAATAGCCCGACTTTAAAATTTTCAATATGTTTTCAACCTTAAAATCTTTCAAAGCATCAAAAAAGTTTAGCACAAAACGCGCATAACTTGTGTTAATCAATTTTTCATCAATATCCAAAAAATAACTAAAACTTGCTTTGTCAAATTTTTCGCAAATCAGTTTTTCATATCTCTCTAATCCATTAACACAAATTGCCAAATCTTTAAATCTTAAATTATCAACAAAAATATCTTTTCTAATTTCAAACACAAGGTTATCAACTTCTTCTTCAATATCTTTTGCCTCAAAAATTTTAATTTCGTCATTCAAAAGTTCAAATTTCGCCTTTTTTTTGTCGAAAAATGTTGAAATAATGAAATTATTATAGTCATTCAACGAGTTTTTTTCAAAAACACTAACATTTTTGCCAAGTGAAGAGTAAAATTCAAAGATTTCGTTATTATTTATTCGGTTTTCACTTTTGCTAGCACTAAAACTAACACTTTTTGCAAATTTTGCTATCTCTTTTACAATCTTTTTTTCTTGTGCTGTCAAATTAGTAAACATTCCAAAAAAGAAATTACTTTTGCCAACAATTTCGCTATTTTTAATTTCTTTAACAAAAAGGTCATATTTTTTTCCAGCGTCAATCAAAAAATCTTTTTGTTTTTCTCTATATTTTTCATAAATTAAATTAAGGTCAAAAAGTTTATCTTTCAACTCCTTCGAAAGGTTTTCATTAAAATCTTGAACACCTGAACTTTCAATTTGACTGATAAACTTGAACACGTCGGCACTAAATTCTGCCACGCTTTTAATACTTTTAAAATGCCTAAAACTTTGTTGATTTTCTTTTATAATACACGAAATTAACATTATCGAAATATTTTTGTCAATCACTTTTTTCCCGTCAAGATTTTCTTTTAAGACCATAGACGCAAACTTTGTTAAACTAAAAATTTGTGTCGAAAAACTAACAACTCTTTTTTCCAAAAAAAGTTGCTCGGAACTCAAACTAAACTTATCTGGCACAATTATAATGTTTTTTTCATCTTCACAAACACTTTCAAGCATATCGCTAAAAGCCAAAAAATTTGTTTTGTTAACAAAAATATTTTTTATCATATATTAACTATATCAAATTTTTAATTTTTTTCAAATTAAAGTGAATAAATTTTATTTAATTCTTTTAAAAACATTTATCGAATTAATTTTTTCTTCCAAAATCTTGGTTTTGCTTTTTAATTTTTCGTTTTCACTTTTCAACTCGCAAATAATTTCATTTTTAATTTTCAATTCAAGCAATGTTGTTTGCAATTTTTTGCCTTTTTCTTCGGCATCAATCATAAATTTTGTTTTCAAATCTTCTTGTGCACTAGTTTTAATTAATCCAACAAGCCCCAAAAACAAACTTTTAATATCTTCATCAGAAAGAACTCTTTTCTTATTAAAATCACTAAAATTTATAACATTTTCCATAAGATAAATCTTTAACAAAACAAAATAATTTATACATTTTTTTAAAAAATCAAACTTCAAACAATTTTATTCATATTTTTATTTTTTGAAAAATAAAATATTTTATGGAATTTACTATAAAATTAAAATCGCAGTTCAACGCAATGATATCATTCAATGAAATTAAAAAAAAGAAAATTGATGAAAATTCCTTTATCACGCTAAATCTTAAAATTTTAGATGGCGAAATTTTAACAATTTTTGTTGAGCCAATAGGCCAAGACAGCGAAATAATTTTACCATACAACATCTACATACAATGCCTAAATGGAAAACTAAAAATCAACAGCCACAGCATAACAGAACTAAACTATGCTAAAATCTATATTCTAACACTAAAAAAGTTTAAGGTCGTAAGCAATATGTCGGTGATAAAAACAGGCTCATCCTATTCAGTTTTCAACACTCTCTCAACTTGTGTTACAATTTTCGACAAAACAATTCCGCTAAAAAAAACTTTTTCATCAGCAACTGAACTAAGTTCCCCATTTCACACAGTGCTTAGTTTTGATGACGAATATCTTTTGGTTTTTAACAACAATAATGAAGTTTTGTTTAATGATTTCTATAACAAACTTAACATTTCGTCTTCTTCAATTAGCGTTCTAACAAATCTTCACGACATTGCAAAGCACGCAATTTTGTGCACAATCACAAAAAACGAAGTTTGTCGAAAAACCGTCTATGAATTTTCTCACCCAAAATTAACACCTTCTCCTCATCTTGTTCCGCTCGCGTTTTTGCAGGCCTTAAAAGTTGACAATTTTAACCTTTGCAAACACTATCTATCCCAACACCTAAAAGACATTGCCACAAAAGAAAGTTTGAAAAGTTTTTTTGGCGATTTCAAATCTTTTGACCTTGATAAAAAAAATATAGTTTTGTTTTATGCAGACAATTCTCACAAGGTTTTTTCCTTTGAACTTTCTTTCAATAAAATTACGAAAATTAACACTTTATAATTTTTTGTTATTTATATTGCAAAAAAATTATTTTTTGATATAATT
>CAYXET010000084.1:0-3784 GCA_964464025.1 uncultured Christensenella sp.
AAGAATGTTGCAAGAAGCAGTTGATGCGTTGTTCGACAACGGGAAACGTGGAAAACCAGTGACTGGTGGAAGCAAAAATCGAGAATTAAAATCAATTTCATCTAGTTTAAAAGGGAAACAAGGTCGTTTCCGACTAAATCTTCTAGGAAAACGTGTTGACTATTCAGGTCGTGCCGTTATTGTTATTGGCCCAGAACTAAAAATTTATCAATGCGGACTTCCAAAACAAATGGCACTAGAACTATTCAAGCCGTTTATTATGAAGAAATTGATTGATATGAATCAAACCTATAACATTAAAAGCGCAAAACGAATGGTAGACCGTGAAAAACCAATTGTTTGGGATGTTTTAGACGAGGTCATAAAAGATAGACCTGTTCTATTAAACCGTGCTCCAACATTGCACAAACTATCAATTCAAGCGTTCGAGCCTGTTTTGGTTGACGGAAATGCAATTAAACTTCACCCACTAGTTTGTGCCGGCTTTAACGCCGACTTCGATGGTGACCAAATGGCAGTTCACGTTCCACTAAGCAGTGAAGCATGTGCAGAAGCAAGATTTTTAATGCTTGCATCGAACAACATTGTAAAACCAAGTGACGGAAAACCGATTGTAACTCCACAACAAGATATTGTTTTGGGAACATATTTCCTAACAATGTTAAATCCAAATGCAAAAGGTGCCGGCGGAGTTTACGCCAGCGAAGATGAAGCAATGATGGCTTATGGTCTTGGATATCTAAACATTCAAGCACCAATAACTGTTCGACGAACAGGCGAATTAAACGGGGAAAAATATTCTAAGTTAATCAGATGCTCAATCGGGAAAATTTTGCTAAACGAAGTTATCCCTCAAAACCTTGGATATGTTGACAGAACAAATCCAGAAGAATTTTTGAATTATGAAATCAACGAAAAGAAAACAAAAGGTGAAGACGGAAAAGTTACAACATCTAACTTCTTGGTTGGAAAAGACCAACTAGGCGAAATTGTTGGAAAAGTTTATGCTCTTCATGGAACAACTCCAACAGCAAAATTCCTAGACAAAATTAAAGCACTAGGATACAAATATTCAACTTTAAGCGGAATAACAATGAACCTTTTTGATATGAGTATTCCAAAAGAAAGAGCAACAATAATTGAAGAAACACAAAAATTAGTTGATGCCAATGAAAAACTATATAATCGTGGCTTAATCACACTAAACGAAAAAGTTAACAAAAACATTAGTTTGTGGGAAAAAGCAACGGGCGAAGTTTCCTTGGCTGTTCGAAAAAATCTTGGTGAATTCAACCCGCTAAACATCATTGCAACATCAAAAGCCCGTATGAACCCAGACCAGTTAAAACAAGTTTGCGGTATGCGTGGAATTTTGGCAGCAGTTGGTGGTGCAAAAATTGAAATCCCAGTTAAAAGTAACTATAGGCTTGGCCTAAAACCATTCGAATACTTTATGAGTTCGCGTGGTGGACGTAAAGGGTTGGCCGACACGGCGTTAAAAACAGCCGATGCAGGATATTTGACTCGTAAGCTAGTAGACGTTTCTCAAAGCGTTATTGTTAACGAAGAAGATTGCTTTAAAGCTAATGGCGAAAAAGTTAAAGGAATGGTTGTTTCGGCAATCACAGTTGATGACACTTTGGTTGCAACACTAAAACAACGAATTTTCGGCCGTGTTGCAGTTAACGATATTGTTAATCCACAAACAAATGAAGTTATTGTTAAAGCAAACGAAATGATTTCAGAAAAACAAGCAACTGAAATTGAAAATTGTGGAATAAAATCAGTTGAAATCCGAACAGTTCTAACTTGCCGATGCAAAGATGGTGTTTGTGCAAAATGTTACGGAAAAGATATGAGCAGCGACAAAATTATTGGCGTTGGTGAAGCAGTTGGAATTATTGCAGCGCAATCGGTTGGTGAACCGGGAACGCAGCTTACAATGAAAAACTTCCACACCGGTGGTGTTGCAACTGCAACCGATATCACCACAGGTCTTCCTCGTGTTGAAGAATTGTTTGAAGCAAAACGACCAAAAGGAATGGCAACATTGTGTGAAGTTGCAGGAAAAGTGACTGTTAACAAGGTTGACAAACTAGACGAAGTTATTGTTCACTCAAACGAAGGCGATGTTTCCTATGTTCTTCCATACGGCAGTGTGTTAAAAGTTAAAGCAGGCGATAATGTTGTTCCGGGAACACCTTTAAGTGCTGGTTCAATCTATCCAAACGATATTTTAAGAACGCAAGGTGTAAAATCTGTTCAAGATTATTTGGTCAGCCAAATTCTATACGCCTATTCAAAAAACAGCGTTAACATTAACACAAAACACTTGGAAATTATCATAAGACAAATGCTACGAAAGGTTATCATAGAAGAACAAGGCGACACCGAATTCTTGCCAAGTTCCTATGTTGACATTTTCACCTATGAAGATGCAAACCAAGAAGTTCTTAAACAAGGCAAAGTTCCTGCAAGTGCAAAACGAACACTTCTAGGAATCACAAAAGCAGCGTTAAACTCAGAAAGTTTCCTAAGTGCGGCATCCTTCCAAGAAACACCAATGGTGTTAACCGAAGCGGCTATCCGTGGAAAAGTTGATATGTTGAAAGGCTTGAAAGAAAATGTTATCATCGGAAAACTTATTCCAGCAGGAACAGGTAATTTCAATCACATTAATGTTTATCCAAAATTTACTGGCATCGAAAATGAAAATGTTAATGAAAATTTGGATAAAAATGAAGAGTAAAATTTCGTTTGATTGAAGATAGATTTTTAACTTATTTCTAAAAAATGTTAAAAGATAAAAAATAATTTACCATTTGAATTGTCAAGTGGTAAATTTTTTATAATAATTTATAAAAAAATCAATAAAGGGTATTTACAAAATCTAAATTTTATGATAACATATAGGCGTAAGTAGAGGAGAAGTTATGATTAAAGATAAAGAAAAATTAGAAGAACTTATGTATATTTCATTAATCGGCAAGTTTGATTTCATTCATAAAACAGATTTCAAATCATTCATTGCGTTCACATCAACAAACTATAAAGAAGACGAAGACGTTATAAAACCAATCTATGTCACTGGTGAAGATGCTGTAAGCAACAAAATTGCTTTGCTAAAAGTTAAGTCTTTTGAAAATAAGGCTTTCAAAGGAAACAAATTTTTGAAAGCACTAAATCAAAATAAAATTATGTCAGGCGAAGGTCAAGAAAAAATATCTTTCATAAAAAGAATAAAAGATTATATAAACGAGGTTTATAACACTCAAAACGCAAAAGGTCAAGCAAAAATTCGTGCAAATTTTGAAAGTAACATAAAAAACCTAGAAAAGAATAATGTTATCAATGACGTTCACGCCGAAGTTGCTATTTCATATCTTAGCAGTCTATTTTGCAAAGAAGACATTAATAGATTTTAAAAAAAACAAAAAATTATTTGAAAATTTAGAATATTAGTTTTGTTTTTTATCTATAATATGTTAAAATGTATTAGGAGTGGGAGAAGTTATGACGCAACAATACATTTATCCAGCAATTTTATACTACGACAACGATAACGAAAACTATGCGGTTGCCTTCCAAGATTTAGATATTTTCACCGAGGGTGAAACTGTGGAAGATGCATTCAAAAGCGCAAAGGAATATTTGTATGCATATATAAGATGCAGCAAGCACATTGAAAGTGAAATTTCGTCTCCAACTTCTTTCGAACAAGTTCGGTCTGACCACCCAAGTGAAATTGTTTTGCTAGTGGATAATGAAATTGATGACGAAAATT
>CAYXET010000085.1:0-3767 GCA_964464025.1 uncultured Christensenella sp.
TCTTCCATTCCCTTTTTTGTGGCACGAAGAATATTTATTTCGTCAATAACTTTTTCACTAACAATGCTTGTCCTAAACGAAATTGCTTTTGAAACAATAATTTCATAAAGTTCTTCTCGTCTTTTTTCGCTAAGCTTTTTGCTATCGTCCACACCCAAAATCAAATTTTCTTCGTCCAATGGCATAATTACACTTGCCACCACAACAGGACCTGCAAGTGGTCCCCTGCCCGCTTCATCGCAACCGCAAATAAAGGAATATCCTTTGCTTTGTGCTTCTCTTTCTAATTTCAATTTATCAATTTTTTCCATAATTTAATCTAAAATTATTTTTCCAATTCTTCCTTTTCTAAAATCATCTAAAATTGCTTTTGCTCCACGCTCATAGTCAATTTCTCGGTTTTTCATAATAAATCCACGTTTCAAACAGATACTATCAAAAATTTCAATTGTCGAAAGCCCGTCAATTTCAATGTTATATCTTTGCTTGAACATTTCGCCAAACTTTGGTGCAAGTTCAGAAATGAAATTGAATGCAAGGTCGGTTAAAACCAGCACATCATCTTTGATTGAACCTATATATGCCAAGTGATGAGCAACAATTTCATTGTCTAGGTTTGGCCAAAGCGTGCCGGGAGTGTCCAAAAGTTCAATATTGCCGTCAACTTTCACCCACGCGGTCGATTTTGTAACCCCGGGCATATTTTTTGCAAGCAACTTGTTTTTGCCCGCAAAGTTGTTAATTAGCGTGCTTTTACCAACATTAGGGACACCAATCACCATTGCCCGTAGCGGAATATTTATTCCTTTTTGTTTGTTTCGTTCTAGTTTTTTAATCATAAATGTGTTGATTAAATTGACAATTTCTTTATAACTATTTTGTTTTGTGCTGCAAATTTTAACACATCTTGTGTTTTCACTTTCAAGTTTTGAAATATAACTATCCAGTTTTTTTTCATCAACAAAATCTATCTTATTAAAAACAAAAATTATCGGTTTGTTTGAAATTATATTCTTAAATTTAGGATTAAGTGTGCTAAACGGTGCACGAGCGTCAAGCACGTATAAAACAACGTCACAAAGTTTGACCTTTTTAACAAGTTCGTCAATTGTTTTTTTCATGTGCCCGGGAAACCAATTTATTTTGTTTCTATTAATTCCATTTTCGCAATTTTCGCTCATTTTCCCTCCTTATATCTTTCTAAAATTTAATCACAACTAGCCAAACTTAATTTTTATGCTAATTCGTAATTTATTCCATTTTTTAGAAAATATTAATATTTTCTAGCTGTTTTTCAAATTCTCTTCTAACAAATCAGGTCGATTTTTTTGTGTGATAATCAAACTTTGTTCTTGACGATATTTTTCAATTTCTTTATGATTTCCGCTAAGCAAAACGCTTGGAACAGTCATTCCCATAAAATCACTTGGACGAGTGTATTGCGGATATTCTAGAAGATTGTTTGAAAAACTTTCAACTTCGCTTGAATGACTATTTCCCAAAACATTTGGAACAAGTCTTAGCAAACTGTCAACAAACACCATAGCCGCAAGCTCTCCACCCGTCAAAACATAGTCACCAATCGAAATTTCTTCCATTTCAAAATAGTCAATCACACGCTGGTCAACACCTTCATAGTGCCCGCAAAGAATGATTATATGTTCATATTCAACAAAACTAGGGAGCATAGTTTGTTTTAGCGTTTTTCCCTTTGGACTCATATAAAAAATTTTACTTTTTGGAGTTTTAATTGAGTTTATCGCATCAAAAATTGGTTGACACATCAAAACCATTCCATCACCACCACCAAAAGGAACATCGTCGACTTGCTTGTTGTTTTTTGTCGAAAAATCTCTGAAATTTATAACATTAATTTCAACCAAACTATTTTCCTGCGCACGCTTTATAATTGAAGTGTTAAGCGGGGTGAACATTTCTGGGAACAATGATAAAATGTCAATCTTCATAAACGACTTCTCCTAGTTTTTGCGAATTCAACGTGATAACATTTTTTTCATAATCAATGTTTTCAATTAGGTCTTCAACAAGACAAAAAACAATTTCGTTCTTTCCTTTTTTTGTTGTCCAAACATCTTTTGAACCAAAATTTTCAACGCTAAAAAGTTTGCCTAAATCTTTTCCGTCCGACGAATTAACTTGCATTTCAAGAAGGTCGTCGACCAAATAATCACCATTTTTCAAAACAATGTCTTTTCGTTCAACTTGCACAATTTTTCCAACAAAATTTTGTGCTTTTTCGGGCGTGGAAATTTCGTCAAGCAAAAGTAGCAAAAAATTTTTATGCTTACTATATTTTTTCACAAAATATTCTTTTTCGTCAATTTTCACTTTTTCTAGCAAATGAAAATCATTTTTGTCAAAATCCGACAAAACTTTCATTGTTCCGTCCAAACCCTTTATTGAAACAATCTCTCCAATTTCTATAAATTTTTTCATAGAAATATTTTAACAAATAATTGAAAATTTTTCAATCAAATATGCCAATTTTAGCAATATTTTAGAACAAAATGTTAACTTCTATTAATAAAATTAGTTATATATCAATTTTACTCTTTCTTTTCAAAATCCTATAAGCCCGCATACATCTTGTTTGCATAAGTCGACAAACTCAAATCAATCCGCTAGATAAATTTGATTATTTTAGATTACAAAAAAGAAAAAACCACCCAAAAGGTGATTTTATTCCATAATTTTAACAAAATATTTAACATTGCCATCTGTTTGAGCACTTTTAACGATGTTTCTAATAGAATTAGCAATTTTGCCATTTTTGCCAATAACCTTGCCTAAATCACTAGAATTAACTTGCACTTTCAAAATGATTGTGCTATCGTTTTCCTTGCTACTTTCAACTTTAACATCATCTTTGTTGTTAACTAGCGCCTTAACAATGTAACATACTAGTTCTTCCATAAACTCCTCCTAAATGTTATCTTTCAATAGCGCCACTTTTAACTAAAATTTCACGAGCGGTGTCGGAAGGTTTTGCGCCTTTTTTAATCCAGTCTTGAGCCTTAGCATTGTCAATTTTAATTTCAGCTGGTTCTTTTAGTGGATTGTAAGTTCCAAGCAAATCAATAAATCTTCCATCACGAGGATAACGAGAATCTGCCACTACAACACGATAGAATGGAGATTTTTTGTCACCTAGTCTTGATAATCTAATTTTAACTGCCATAATTTTTCTCCTTTATAAGTTTAAAATATATTAATTTTTTAAAAAAATTAATCAAATTTAGAACGGAAATTTAAAACCTTTTCTGCTGTTAAATTGTTTCATCATTTCCTTTGTTTGTTCGAATTGTTTTAGCAGTGCGTTAACTTCTTGAATTGTTGTGCCACTACCTTCACAAATTCTTTTTCGTCTTGAACCCTTAATTAGTTCCGGATTTCGCCTTTCTTCAATGGTCATACTTTGAATGATTGCCTTATTTTTGCCAAGGGCTTTTTCGTCTATACTATCAATCAATTTCACCTTGCTAGACAAGCCCGGAATCATTGCCATAATATCTTTCAAACTGCCCATTTTTTTAAGATTTTCAAATTGAACAAGATAATCTTCAAAATCGAACTTGTTTTTTTGAAATTTTTCTTGCAATTTTCTTGCTTCTTCTTCGCTAACGGCTTGTTCAGCTTTTTCAATTAGTGTTAAAACGTCTCCCATTCCCAAAATTCTTGACGCCATTCTGTCGGGATAAAAAGGTTCGATATCACCAATTTTTTCACCAACACCGCAAAATTTGATT
>CAYXET010000086.1:0-3763 GCA_964464025.1 uncultured Christensenella sp.
GGCATTTGGCCGCCTTCAAAGCCCGGTCGAACTCCACCGCCACTTCTAGCGTTTTGTCCTTTGTGACCTTTTCCGCTTGTTTTGCCAAGACCACTTCCAATTCCACGACCAACACGTCTTGCTTCTCGTTTAGAATTTTCAGCAGGAGATAATTCATCTATTCTCATTTCTTTCTTCTCCTTAAATTTTTTCAACTTTTACTAAGTGTTTAACCTTGAAAATCATACCATTAACGGCTAAGTTATCAGGTAAAACGTTAGTGTCATTTAATTTTTTTAAACCTAAACTTTCTAGAACTTTGGCTTGATTTTTGTTAAAACCAATACAACTTCTAATATAAGTCACTTTCAATTTTCCTTCCATAACTCCTCCATTATATTTCGTCTGGATTTTTACCACGAAGCAAGGCAACTTGCTCTTTTGTTCTTAGTTGTAGTAAACCATCCAACGTTGCTTTTATAGTATTAATTTTATTTCTTCCACCATAAGATTTTGTAACAATATCTTTTATGCCTGCAAGATCAATTACAGCACGAACTGCACCACTTGCAATAACACCTGTTCCTTCTTTTGCAGGAAGTAACAATATTGTAGAAGTTCCAAATTTACCTTTAACTTCGTGAGGTATTGTTGAACCAACGACGTTAACTGCTTTCATATTCTTTTTAGCTGATTGATATGCTTTTTCAATTGCCGCTGTTGTTTCGCTAGCTTTTCCGCTGCCAATTCCAACTTTGCCATTTCTGTCGCCAACAACTAGTGTTGCACTAAAGTTTAAAGTTCGTCCGCCCTTTACTACTTTTACAACACGACGAATACTAATTACTCTTTTCTCTAGTTCGTCTTCTTTTCTTTCTCTTTTAAACTCTTCTCTCTTAGCCATTTGTCAACCCTCCTAAAACTCTAACCCTGCGTTTCTAGCACCTTCAGCTAAAGCCTTAACTCTTCCAATATAAAGGTATCCAGCACGATCGAAAATTGCAGTTTTGATGTTCTTTTCAATTGCTCTTACAGCAAGAGTTTTTCCAACAAGTGTTGCAACTTCGCTTTTTGATTTACCTTTTAATTCTTCTGTTAGTGCTTTTTCTAGGCTTGATGCAGAAACTAGTGTTACACCTTTTTCATCGTCTATTAATTGAGCATAAATGTTTGTTGTGCTTCTGTATACACAAAGTCTTGGACGTTCGAAAGTGCCAGCTAGATTTTGTCTAATTTTCTTATGACGGTTTTTTCTTATGCTGTTTTTATCAATTTTATTAATCATAATTTATGCTCCTTATTTCTTACCAGCCTTCTTACCTTCCTTACGAATTACAACTTCGTTTTCATAACGAATTCCGTAGGCATGATAAGGTTCAACCGGTTTTAAATTTCTAATTTTAGAAGCCATTTGGCCAACTAATTCTTTATTAATTCCAGCAACTTCAATCCTGTTGTTATCTAGAACATTGATTTTAACATTTGCAGTTTCTTCAACTTCTAGTGGAGCTGAATAGCCAACGTTTAAAATAACTTTCGTTCCTTGCTTGTTTGCTTTATAACCAACACCATTATAAACTAGAATTTTTTTATAGCCTTCTTTAACACCTTTAACCATATTGGCAACAAGTGCTCTGTAAAGACCGTGTTTTGCTTTGCATTCTTTAGAGTCATTTTCTCTTGTTAAAATAACTTCATTGTTTTCAACTTTAACGTTGATTTTTTTATCAACAACTTGAGATAAGCTACCAAGTGGGCCTGTTACGGTAACAATATTGTTTCCATCAACTTCTACTTTCACGCCATCTAAAATTGCTATAGGCATTTTTCCAATTCTTGACATATTTATCTCCTTTTATTACCACACATAAGCAATAACTTCGCCACCAACATTTAGTGCACGAGCTTGTTTATCTGTCATAACTCCTTTATTTGTTGATATAATTGCAATCCCTAATCCGTTAATAACTTTTGGAAGTTCTTCACAATTAGAGAAAATACGAAGTCCTGGTTTAGAAATTCTCTTTATTCCAGAAATAACTTTTTCGCCATTCGTTCCATATTTCAATGTAAGTTTTATATCTTTCTTTATTCCGTTTTCGATAGTCTCAACTGCGCCAACATAACCTTCGCTTAGTAAAATGTTAGCGATAGACATTTTAATTTTAGATGCAGGAATAATAACATCTTCTTTTTTTGCGGTAACCGCATTACGAATTCTTGTAAGCATATCCGCGATTGGGTCAAACTTCATATCTTTCTCTCCTTTTACCAGCTTGATTTTGAAACGCCAGGAATTTCACCTTCGTTTGCCATTTTTCTGAAACATACCCTACAAATTCCATATTTTTTTAGAACTGAGTGAGGTCTGCCACAAATTGAGCAACGAGTGTATTCTCGCGTTGAATATTTTTGTTTTCGTTCTTGTTTAACTTTTAAACTTGTTTTTGCCATATCTACTCCTTATTGCCTAAATGGGAAGCCAATTTTAGCAAGTAATGCTTTTGCTTCTTCATTAGATTTTGCTGTAGTTACAACTACAATGTCGAAACCTCTAACTTTCTCAATTTTATCATATTGAATTTCTGGGAAAATTAATTGTTCTTTAATGCCTAGGCTATAATTTCCTCTTCCATCAAACGCTTTTTCGCTTATTCCTTTAAAATCTCTAACACGAGGCAAAGCAATTGACAAAAGTTTGTCTAGAAACTCATACATTTTTTCACCACGAAGAGTAACTTTTGCACCAAGTTTCATACCTTCACGAAGTTTAAAGTTTGCAATTGATTTTCTTGCTTTAACAATAACTGGTTTTTGACCTGTGATTGCTTCAATTTCATCAACAGCCATATTAAAACTTTTTTGATTGTCTTTAATGTCTCCTAATGAAGTGTTAACAACAATTTTTTCAATTTTAGGAACTTCGTTTATGTTTTTGTAGCCTAATTCCTCAATTAATGCGGGGACAACTTCTTGTTTGTAATATTCTTTTAGTCTATTCATAAATTATTCCCCCTTTTTAGCAGAAGATCTTTTAGTTTTTGGTTTTTCTTCTGTTTTTTCTTCTTTAACTGTTTTTGTGGTTTTTGCCACTTTTTTAACTTCTTTTTTGCTTTCGTTATCTAATCCAGCTCCGCATTTTTTGCAAACACGAACAATTTTCCCGCCAACTTCTTTGTTGCCAATTCGTGTTGCTTTATTGCAACTAGAACAAATAACCATAACATTTGAAGCATCAATTGGTGCTTCTTTTGTGATTATTTCACTTTTTTCTTGAGCACTTCTTGCTTTTTTGTGTTTTTTAACAATGTTCACGTTTTGAACAATAACTCGGTTTGTTTTAGAAGAAACAACTAAAACGTTTCCTGTTTTGCCTTTATCTTTTCCAGTTAAAACAACAACATTGTCGCCTTTTTTAACGCTTAAACTATTCATTTCTTCCTCCTATAAAACCTCTGGTGCTAAAGATACAATTTTCATATAGTTCTTTTCTCTTAGTTCTCTAGCAACAGGTCCAAAAATACGTGTTCCTTTTGGTTCTTTTGCGTTATCAATGATAACTGCAGCGTTGTCGTCAAATTTAATATGCGAACCATCTGCTCTACGCAAACCTTTGCAACTTCTAACGATAACTGCTTTAACAACGTCACCCTTTTTTACTACACCACCCGGTATAGCACTTTTTACAGAAGCTACGATAACATCTCCGATGTTACCACTTCTTCTGAATGAGCCACCTAAAACTCGGATGCACATAATTTCTTTTGCACCAGTGTTATCAGCA
>CAYXET010000087.1:0-3762 GCA_964464025.1 uncultured Christensenella sp.
TTCTTTTTTTTATTGTCCGTTTTTTGTTTTTTTAACTTTTTTTAAGCAATTTTCATATTTTTTGTCGTTTTATATCATTTTTTGACCTATTTTGAACTTTTCTTTCCATTTGTTTGAATTTTAAAGCATAACACAAACAAAACAGCCACTCCGCAAAGCAAAATATATTCAACTTTTATATAAAAACTATTGCTTTGAACATCCAAAATAAACGAAATTTCTCCACTTTGTGAAATTGTTGTGACAATATTTCCATTTGTATCTGTTCGGAAAATTTTGTTTTCGCTCATATACATTTTCAATCTGTTTAATGTTTCGGTGTTTGGATGTCCATAAGTTTTTCCAGCTCCGTCGTTTTTGTTTGAAGAAATTATTGCATATTTTGGCTTAATTTTTGCCAAGAACTCACTCGTCGACGAACTTTTACTGCCGTGATGAGCAACGTTTAAAATGTCAACTTCGGGAAGAGTTTCAAGGCTTTCGTTTTCTGTTGTTTCAGTCGCATCACCTGTTAACATAAATTTACGTGAACTATATTCAATCACAATAATCGGTGAATAGCTATTTTTATCAATTTTTGTTGTTGTGCCATATTTCGTTTGGTTTGGTGCATAAAACTTGATTGAATATAAACTTTCAACAATTTCTATTCCCGCCTTTGAAAAAGTAATTTCACAATTAGGTTCTTCATACATTTTTTCAACAACATTTCCCCACTCTGTGCCACTATCGGATAGTTCATTTTCACTCATTCGTGCCAAGTCTTCACTAGATTTTGCGGCATAAATGTTTGGCCTAAACACCTTGTTGACTTGAAAAGTGTCAAAAATCATCACAGCTCCGCCAATATGGTCGGTGTCGGAGTGAGTTAACACAAAATAATCAATCTCTTGGTTTTCAACATTCTGAAAATAGTTGTTTAATAGGTAACTTTTTAGTTTTTCGTTCTTTTCACTTCCAGTGTTGCCGCTATCAACCATCATATTTTTCCCATCGGGAAGTTTAATCATAATTGCTTCGGCCTGACCAACATCAATTGTATGCACAACAAGTCCGTTATAGTCAATCACGCTAGTTGTTGAGTTATTATTCACTAGGTTTTCAATTGGAGTTTTAAAAACAAACGCAAAAGTTGCTAGCAAAATTGTGAAAATTAAGAAAATTGAAATTCTAACTTTTGAAAAATTATATTGTTTTTTATTTTTCTCTTTCTTTCGTGCCATAAAATTTTATACTCTCTCTTTGTTTTTTTTGTTAATTTTCTTTTTATTTTTATCTTCAATTTCAAACAATTTTTTAATCTCGTCAATTTTTTTTATGGCTGCCTTATAACCTTCTTCAATCATTTCTTCTGAGCCTTTTAATTTGCTCGACTTAAATCTTTTTGTGTCAGGTTCAATCAAAACATCGGAATAAAATTTTCCTTTCACAGCATTGCTTTTCATTAAAATTCGAATTGATGCCGAAACAAGGTCCAAAAGCTTAGTGCTTGATGTTCCATATCCTCTTGCGGGGTTGCAATCGACGCTAACAACATAATCGGCGCCCATATTTTTCACAACATCGCTAGGAATTGTGTTTTGAAGTCCGCCGTCCATAAGTCTATAATCGTCAAATTCAACATAGTTAAACACTCCCGGAACAGCACAACTTCCTGCCACGGCTTTTGCAACATTTCCGCTTTTAATGTTAACTTCGTTTCCGCTTTTAATATCCACAGCAACTGCGCAAAACGGAATTTTTAGGTCACAAAAATCGATGTCACCCAAAACATTTTTCACAAGACTTTGAATTCCTTTTGTGCTGCTTGGCATAAAGGCGATTTTATTCTTTTTTATATCTTTCTTTTGAATTTTTCTAGAAATTTCAATAAGTTCATCACTTTTCAAGCCACTAGCATAAAGAGCACCAACCAAACTTCCAACACTTGTCCCAGCAATAAAACTAAATTCTATTCCATTTTCTTCAAATGCCTTAATTGCCCCAAGATGAGCAAAACCACGCGCTCCGCCCCCACCAAGAGCAAGCCCTAGTTTAATTTTTGGCTTTTCTTCAACCAATTTTTTCTTTTTTCTTCTAAAAAAATCAAATAATTTCATCTATTCGTCCTTTCTAATAAAATAATTATAAATTTCACTTTTAGTCATATTCTTTTCTTTGGCAGCAAGCTTATAGGCCTCATTTTTTGTATATCCAAGCCCAAGATAATAGTCAACGCATTCTTCAATGGTCAAATTATTTTCATCTTCTTTCTTACCTTCAACACAAATCACAAATTCCCCTTTTTTTGTGCCCTCATAACCTTCTTTTAGGGTCGAAAAACTAATTTCTTCAAAAAGTTTTGTCAATTCTCTTAAAACGCAAATCTTTCTATCCCCTAGTTTTTCAAACAAATATGCAATATCTTTGTTTATGTCGTGCACTGAACTATAAAAAATGAGAGTTGACTTTAAACTTGCAAATTCCATCATCAAATTATCTCTTTCCTTATTCTTGCTTGGCAAAAATCCAAGAAACGTAAACGGACAACTCATTCCCGAAAGCACAAAAGCATTCAAAAACGCACTAACCCCACCAACTGCGGTGTAGGAAATATCGTTTTCTTTCAATTTCTCAATAATTTCGGCACCGGGGTCAGAGATAACCGGCATCCCCGCATCAGAAATTAAAGCAAAATTTTCGCCACCTAAAAGCCTATCAATAATTTTAGGTATAATTTCCTTATAATTAAACTTGTGATAGGCCAAAAGCGGTTTTTTTATTTCAAAATAGTCTAATAACGTTCGGCTTGTGCGCGTGTCTTCACACAAAATTGTGTCAACACTTTTCAGCGTTTCTATCTGATTTATCGAAAAATCTTTTAAATTGCCAATCGGCGTTCCAACAAAATAAAACTTACCTTTCATATTTCCCCTTTTTAACTTTAACAAGAAAATTGCCATCGTCGTCGTTCAAAATCAGGTTTGGCAAAACTTTAATCCCACTTTTTGCATTTTTAACAGCCTTAACCAAAAAAACATTCGCGTTTTTATCTTTTTTCGGGTTAACAATTTGAAGAATTTTCACCCTAAATTTATGTTTGTTTAGCAAGCAAATCGTTTCTTCAAGCCGGTCAATATCATTAATCATATAAAGTTTTCCGCCAAACTTTAACAAATTTTCACTTGTTGCTATAATGTCTTCCAAACAAATTTTCACTTCAAAATTACAAATGTTCAAATGTTCATTTTCGCTCATTTTTTTGCCGTCGCACCTAAAATAGGGCGGATTGCACAAAACAACATCAATTTCTCCACCAGAAAAATAGTTTCTCAAATTTTTAACATCATCACAAATAACTTCCACATTCTCCAGCTTGTTATATTCCACACTTTTTTGGGCTAGGTTTGCAAGGCTTGGTTGAATTTCGACTAAATACATTTTTTTATAAAAGTTTTTAATCGCCGCCAAAATTCCAACAACCCCAACGCCACTGCACAAATCAACAACCTTATCTTTATATCCAAACTCCGAAAAGTTTGCAAGCAAAACGGCATCTGTCGAAAAATTGTATAAATCGCTATCTTGATAAATTTTATAATCTAAAATTTGCAAATCGTCTAGTCTAATCATATTTTTTCAACTTCTTCCATTCCAAATTCAATAAGTTTTGTTGTATCATCTTCTTCAATTTTCACCGTGACAGTCTCTTTCAAAATGTTGTTATACACCACCACGCCTTCGCCTTCTTTTGTTTTAACCTTAGAATTAATCTTTGGCATT
>CAYXET010000088.1:0-3726 GCA_964464025.1 uncultured Christensenella sp.
CTTTAATCACATAATCTTTGCCTTCAATTCTAACTTTCCCTTTTTCTTTTGCCTTTGTGAAATCTCCGCACGAAACAAGGTCGTCATAGCTTACAATTTCGGCTTTAATGAACCCTTTTTCAAAGTCGGAGTGAATTTTCCCCGCTGCTTGTGGTGCTTTTGTTCCTTTTTTAATTGTCCACGCACGAACTTCTTTTTCTCCGGCGGTTAAATAGCTAAACAACCCAAGAGTGTCGTAACTAATTTTAACAAGTTGATCAAGGCCACTTTCGCTAATTCCAAGTTCTTCGCTAAAAATTTGTTTTTCTTCGTCGTCTAGTCCAGCAAGTTCTTCTTCAATTTTTGCACATAAAGTTATAACTTTGCAATTCTGCTCTTTTGCAATTTCTTCAACAGCTTTAACGTAATCGTTCTTTGTCCCAATATCATTTTCACCGATATTTGCAACAAAAATTACCGGTTTGCTAGTTAATAAGAAAAACGATTTAACAATCAAATTTTCTTCTTCGGAAAAATTTAATAGCCGTGCTGGCTTTCCGCTTTCTAGTGTTTCTTTAATTCGTTTTAGCAAAACAAGTTCTGTTTCGGCATCTTTCAAACCAACTTTAACATTTTTTTCGGCTTTTTCTAGTTTTTTGTCAACACTTTCAAGGTCGGCCATAATTAGTTCATATTCAATAATGTCAATATCTCGTTTTGGGTCAACGCTATTTTCAACGTGCAAAATATTTGTGTCATCAAAACAACGAACGACATGGCAAATTGCGTCAACTTCACGAATATGGCTCAAAAATTTGTTTCCAAGCCCGTCGCCTTTGCTTGCACCTTTCACAAGTCCGGCGATATCAACAAATTCTATCACTGCGTGCGTTATTTTGTTGCACGAATAAAGTTTTGCCAAAACATCAAGCCTTGCATCGGGCACGCATACCATCCCTACATTTGGCTCTATTGTGCAAAACGGATAGTTTGCGCATTCTGCCTTAGCTTTTGTTATTGCATTAAATAAAGTGCTTTTTCCAACGTTTGGAAGACCCACAACTCCTAGTTTCATAAATTCCCTCTTTTTGTATTTTTGTAAGAATATATTACTAAATTATATAACTTTTGTCAATAAAATTGCCCAATTGTTGGTTTTTAAATTAAAATATCAATAAAAAATAATACTAATTTTTAGTTCTCAATTTAAATATAAGAAATTTAACTTAAAATATTAACGCGATAGCTAGTTTTGTTTGAAAATAACTTTATTTCTAAAATAGTTCTAATTAGTTTAAAATGTAGTCAAATGATAAAGTTTTGGCACAATTTCTTGCAATTGCTTATTTTTGTGTGTTATTATGTTGACAATATAAAAATTAAAATTTTTAAAAGGTTGAAGACATAGCAATTTAACTTTCTTTGACTTTTTTGCTATGAAGGAAAAAAATTAAACCAATATTATGCTTTACAAACACCCGAATTTAGCACGTATAAAGATATGCCACTAGCAAGACAATTGATAGTGTTTTTAAGAATCGTTGGTGTGGGGCTTATTGGCAGAAATAAGGGATGAAAGTGATTCCAACTGTATCATGGGGTTCAATTCCTTGTATGGAATTTTGTTTTGTTTGGAGGTGGTGGTAAAACATTATCAAAAAAATTTGAACTTATACAGCAGGAGGTGATATAATGGGAATGTGTAAACCAAGCGGTGGAATAAACAAATCTATTGGAAGACTTGGAAGCTTAAATCGTAGAGCTACGCCTAATACAAGAGCTGATTTATATAATGAAAACGGAGAGTTGATACAGCAAAGATGGTATGGCCCTGATGGACGAGCTATTTGAAATAGAGATTGGAAACATCCCGAATCCAATCCAAGTAAGCCACACAAATTTCCTCATGACCATCCGTGGGATTGGAATCAAAAATTTTCAAGATTAAAATATGATGAAAATAGAGATGAAAATATAGATTATTGTTAAAATCAAAGGAGGTTGAAAGGATATGTAAAGAACAAAAAAATAGTATAAAATCTACATGTCCTGTTTGTGGAAATATAATTTTTATGGACTCTGTTGGCAATGGGGATAAATAAAAAAAATGGAGTTCGTTCTCCATTTCTCTGGTTGGAGTGGTAGGATTTGAACCCACGAATATCGGAATCAGAATCCGAGGCCTTACCGCTTGGCGACACTCCAAAGCACAAATATTTTATGTTATAAATTGTTTTTTGTCAAGAAATAAGCAAGCAAAAATCTTAAATTCTAACAAAATTTAGCACAAAAAATAATTTGCCTAAAAAGTTTGCAAAAATTATAATTGTGATTTATAATAGACCTATGGAATTAAATGCCTGTAAGCTTTTAGAACTAAGTGCATCAATAAATTTCGTTTTGGAAGGTTTTGATGAAATATATTTAAGTAAGTCTTGTAATTTAACATTAAAAGATAAATTTTTGCTTTTCTTAATGTCAAGTAACCTTTCTCCTAACAAGTTGATTAAAAATTTGGGCATCGCAAAGTCTAACTTGGCACTAATTTCGTCTAAACTGATAAAAGAGGGTTTGGTTGAAAAGGTCAAAGATGAACTTGACGGAAGAATGATAAAGTTTTCGTTAACAGAAAGCGGAAGAGAAAAGGCAAAAGAGATTGTTGAAAAACTAAACAAAAATCTTGCTTCAAAACTTGATTTTAAAAACAAGGATAATGAAATCAATCTTCTTGTTGATAAATTAATTGATTTATTAAAATAATTTATTATTTGTTAGTATATTATTTATTTTTTATTTTTTTAAGATTTTATTGACTAATTTTTTTTGTTTTAAAAAATGTGGCAAAAAAAGACTAAAACTTCGCTATTTTTGCATATTTTTTTAATGTTTTTGTGATAAATTTTATTTATGTCAAAAAAAATAAACAACGAAATTAAATTAATTTCTATTGAAAAAAATTGTATTTCAAAATTAAATAAATATATTGAAAAATTTGTTGTTAACACAAAAGTTTATATTTTTGTTGATTTTTTGACATTTCAAACATCAAAAAAACAATTGGAAGAAATTAAACGCTGTTCGCTTAACGAAGTTGAAATGATTGTTGCAAATGTTAACGAAAATTTTGATAAATTTAGCAATCTTATTGAAGAAACAAACCATTTGGTTGTTGGAATTGGCGAGATTGATATTCTAAAAAAGGTGAGAGATTTTGCCATAAAAAATAACACTAATTATGCATTTTTGTGCAAAAAAGGTCTAAAAACTGACATTTTTGTTAAAAAAACGCCGATTTTAGACTATTTTCCACCATATTTTGTTTTGATTGAAGAACAAAAATTAACAAAAAAAGAAGAATTTTTAAGTTGCCTTAGTTTTTTTAAATTTTCCTATCTTTTTATTGAAAGTTTTTTAAATTATGAAAATGAAGAATTGAAAAGTTTTTGTGAAGAGTATTTAAAATTAATTGATTTTAACAAAAATATAAATTTTCAAAGCAAAATTTGCGAGCTGGGGAAATTGTTGCAAAAATATGAGATAAAACAAGAACTTACAGATTTTAGTTGTGAATTTAAAAATTATATTCACTCATACTATTTTGTTTTGTTGTATAAAAATATTTTCTGTGCGATGAATAGATTTAATTTAACAAAAACTCGAGTTAAAAATCTGACAATCACACCCGAAAATTATCAAAACTATGTCAATTTTGATTTTAAATATTACAAATTTTATTTAATGAGTTTG
>CAYXET010000089.1:0-3721 GCA_964464025.1 uncultured Christensenella sp.
GTGCCCGAAATATTGCTAATGTCATAGCCTTCAATTCGATAGGGAATGTTTTTTAGTCCTAGTTTTGTTTTAAGATTTTCACACGCCCTAATTGTTCGTTCTTTGGCCAAATTTTCCACGCTTAGGCTTTTTTCAAGATATTCCTTAGCGTTTTCACAAGCTTTGGTTAAAAGTGTTTTTTTGACCCCTTTTTGAACCTTCAAAACACTCACCTTGTGCCCAGTCTTGCTAAGCAAATAATTTTCTAAAAGTTTGAAATCTTCTTGAGTATCTTCCACAACAATTTCAGTTGGAAGAGTTCGGTCTAGGCTGTAGTATTGCACCAAAAATGAAGTAATATTTTCGCAAAATTTTTCCAAAATAACAAAATTTTCCGTTCCCATAACCTTTCCAAGGCGAACAAACATCACACTAACACAGATGTTTTCGTTCATTTTAAACACGCCAACAACATCAATATTAACTTTTTTAGGAATTTGCGTTGTTGGTTTATTCAATAATTGTTTTAGCATTGAAATTTGATTTTTAACCTCAATTGCACGCTCAAAATTTTCGTTTTTGGCAAAATTCATCATTTTATCGGTCAAAATTTTTTCAATTTCTTTTATATCACCATTCAAAAAATTAATAACTTTTTCAATAATTTTGTAATATTTCTCTTTCGAAATTCTATTCGTGCACGGAGCACTACACTCCCCCAAAGCAAACTTCAAACACTCTCTTTGCTCGGGTTTTTTAAAACTTAAGTTGCAGGTTCGAAGCGGATATGCCATTTTAACAAGTTTTAGCACGGAATATGCCGAAATCCCGTTAAGATAGGGGCCAAAATATTTCACATTTTTCTTATAATCAATTTTTCGTGTAATTTCAAGTTTAGGAAAAGGTGTGTTTAGGTCAAATTTTAAATAAGCAAAGTTTTTTCCGTCCTTCAAAAGAATGTTATAGTGCGGTTGATATTTTTTTATTAAATTATTCTCAAGCATCAACGCATCATATTCGGAATTCGTTAGAATATAGTCAAAATCTTCAATTTTCTCAACCAAAAGTGAGGTTTTAAGATTTTTTTCACGCGTGTCAAAATATTGATTAACCCGTCGCTTCAAATTTTTTGCTTTGCCAACATAAATTATGTTTCCAAGTTTATCTTTCATCAAATAAACGCCGCTCGATTGGGGTAAATTTTTTAACTTTTCGCTAAAATTTTTATGCGAAGAGGTTTCTTGTTTTTCAACAACACAATTTTGATTATCGCTTATTTGTTCAAAGTTATCTTCATCGTTCAAAAGTTTTTCCATAGTTCTATTATATCACACTCTACTGCATATATTAATTTTTTCAAACAAAAATTATAACAAAATTTAATACATAATATTTAAAATTTTTTGTTATTAATTGATATAGTTTAAAATCTTTAATTTTAATTGATAAAAATTTATTAACCACGCACTAATTAGTTTTTATTTTTTTTAAAAATCAATAATAAAATATAATATAAATAAAAATTAAATTAAACTAAATTAAATTTTATTTTTAATGAGCAATAATTTAAAATCAGCCGATAAAAAGATTGAGCGACATCAAGTTATTCTAACTTTTTGGCCGCAGAAAAGGACTATTGTGCTGTGGGGGTTGCGATTGCGTCAAAACGCTTCTTTTGCTTTTACAAAAATAATTATCTTCGAACTAAGAAGCTTTCTTATAGTTAAAATTGACGTTAATAAAACAAGGGGGCGATTATTCTCGCACCCCTATGAGCTTTTCGTTTTTATTTTTATTTTTATTTTTATGGTTAATGTTGATGTTGGTGAAACAAAAAATTTTGTTTGCACTAAAACCACTTTATTGAGATTTTTTACAATGTTATCCAGCAAGCTGGCACAACGCCACTCCCTGAAAAAGCAACGTAAACGTTAACCATTCTGCCATCGTCGTGTAGATACCATGCGTAGAAAAAATCCGACCTTTGCGGAGACCGCGTCCAATAACGTCCCCCTGCTTTTTCATCATAGCAATCAGCTTTGTTTGCTAATGCATAATCGGTTAATTTTTTAGCCCTTGCTGTATAACTAGAACTAGAAAAATATTTATCATTTAATTCTTGATAACTTAAAAGGAAGATTTTATCATTTGTGTTCGCGCAACTAAGTGATACATTATTATATTTTGCATTATCATTTGTTGTCCCGTCATTCAATACTGTTGTCGTTGAAATTATTCCCTGCTCCGCAGACGAAAAGGCTTGATTTATAAAACCATTATATAATCCGGTTGTAGAATTTTTCCCTGAATAATCTGTGATATAGCCCGCTTCTAAATTTTGCGGCAAATAATTGGAGGCATTTAATCCATTCAAGTATGCTCTAATATTGCTATACTTATAATTACTCAATTGAATCTTCTTGTCACTTCCCACTGTTCGTGTGTCAACGTATGAGTCTGATGACTTATTATAGTAATAATATGGTATATTTGCTGTTAAAATTTTATCCGAATAAATCAAAGCTTTGCCATTTTCCTCATCTATTATTTTCCACAAAATTGGTTCAACTTTAAAATATTCTTCTTGAGCAGTTACATAGTGAGGGTTTTCCGTGGTGGAATCCGAATAAGTATATGTTGTTTTCGATCCGGGATTTGCACTTATTTTCACATATTTACAATCATCGTCGCCAAGCCAATAACCGTCGGCATCTGCTTCAGTTGAAACAATGTTAACACTATCATTCTTCACCGTTTTTGGGAAATAGCCAAATTCAATATAACTTCCATTTTCATTTTCAACAAATTTACCATCCACCAAATTTCCACGAGTATATAATTTTGTTTGTAATTGTTCCCAATGAGCATAAAGTGTGATACTGCTCGTGATTGTCACATTTGCAGTTCGTTCAATTTTTGTTCCGCCAATTTCTTCATCAAACCAACCAAGAAATGTGAAGCCATCTTTTGTTGCGGTTGGAAGATCGCCAAATGTTTGACCATAAACAACTTCTTTGGTTTGTTGCGAGCACGTTCCGCCTGTTGCATCAAATGTGATTGTATAGGTTCTTGCTTCCCAATGAGCGTAGATTGTGCACGCAGTTTTAACAACAAATGATGTTAAAATTTTTTCTCCGCCGTCTTGTTCTGTCCACCAGCCAAGGAATGTGTGGCCAACCTTTGTTGAAGTTGGAAGTGGCCCGATTGTTTGCCCATAAACAAACTCTTTGCTTGATTGAGCACATGTTCCACCATTCGCATCAAAAGTTATTTTAATTGGAATGTTTTCGCTTGTAAATTGTGCCGTGAATGTGCAATCTAAAATAATTTTAGGCAAATCAGTGGTGGAATATATTTGCCCGTCAATATTACATAACCAGCCTGAAAAAGTATATTTCTTTCCTTCGCTTGTCGCTTTTAAAGGGTCTGTTATTCCACTAACTCTTTCCCCACCTTTAACGCTTTTGCTTTGAATTTCTTTTCCTTCGCTTACAAATTTAACGTTATAGGTTGCATAACTTTTTCCAAGATAAAATTCTATATCTTCTGTTATGTTGCATAAAAACGAATTTTTTATATATGAATGATTGTTAGTTGATGTTGTTTTTATAATTGCAACGCCGTCATTTTCAAGAGCAAAACCATTAAAACTTGCTTGACTAAAGTGAGAATAAACAACGGGCAAATCATTCAAATTAACCGAGCCAGCATAGGCTATGTTTAAGCTTGAAAACTCTTCACC
>CAYXET010000090.1:0-3706 GCA_964464025.1 uncultured Christensenella sp.
TAGCGTGTTGCTATATGCAATTCTAATTAAAAATAGAAAAAGGACGAAGAATGAGTAAGTTTAGTATTGAAAAAAAAGGTTATTCTGTTAGTGAAGTTGACGATTTCATTTTGTTGAAGCAATATGAATATGAAAATTTATTGAAAGATAAGCAAGCAAAAATTGACGAACTAAGGCTAGAAAATTTTGCAATATCAAAACAACTAAATGACTATAAACAAAAAGAGCAAAGCATTTCCAGCGCACTAATTTTGGCACAAGAAAAGGCCAAGGAAATCAAAAACAATCAAAAAATTGAATATTTCCTAGAACTAAAAAATCTAGACGATTTCTATCAAAAGTGGGAAAGATTTTTTGATAATTTAATAAAAAAATATCCCGCCATGCAAGAATTTAGCACAAATAAAGTGCTTGAACTTCTAAAAAGCGATATTAATAAACTTTTGGAAAACAACTTTCAAAAAAGTTCAATATCTTCCAAAAACAAATCGGCCTTTGAAAGTTTGTTAGACAAATTAAGAGAAAATAAAACAAAAAAACATAAAAAAGCCAAATTAAAAATTAATGACAGACCAAATAGTGAAAAAATTATAGAAGCCGAAAACGAGTTGGAGTATATTAGTGAAAATAATAAACTAAACAACATTAAGCCAATAACAAATCTTACTCTTTCAAGCGATGAAAAAGAAGAGTTTGATTCTCTTCTAGACAAATTTCTGCATTCGAATAATAACATTTCAAAAGGCTATGAAAGCAGCATTCTAAACACAAAAAAGAAAGTTAACAAAAAGGTTTCAAACACATCAAACAGTGGGTTTGACCTTGAAAAGGCACTGAAGCCAACCGATGATTTACTTAGTATAATGAAAGGCTTTAACCTAGACTAACAAATTGTTTAAGAGCATAGGCAAGTTTGTCTATGTCTTTTTTATTGTTAAAATATCCAACGCTAACCCGAACCATTCCCAATTTTTGCGTTTTAAAAAACTTGTGCACTAGTGGGGCACAATGAAGCCCTGACCGAACGCAGATGTTAAATTTTTCGCTTAAAAAGTTACTGACGTCGTTTGAAGAAATTTCGTTAACATTAAAACTTATAACTCCGCTGGAAAGATTGTTAAATGGATAAATTTTAATCTTTTCAATTTCTTTTAATTTTTGAACTAAATATTGTGTTAAATCATAAATTTTTTTGTTAATTTTGTTTTGATTTTTTTCAACAAAATCCAGTCCAGCGCCAAGGCTTAGAATTCCCGAAACATTGTTTGTTCCGCTTTCAAAACCGTCGGGAAAGTCTGTTGGCTGAACAAGACTTTCGCTTTTTGTGCCCGTTCCACCAAATTTGATTGGCCTAAGATTTTTTGCTCCTTTTTCACTGCAAAGCAGTGCACCTATCCCCGAAAGTGAATATATCCCCTTATGACCAGCAAGTGCTAGAAAATCAATGTTCATTTTTTGCATATCAATTTTTTCATGTCCAGCACTTTGTGCGCAATCAACCAAAAACAAAATATTATATTTTTTGCAAAGTTTCCCAATCTCTTCAATTTGGTTAGTATATCCAGTTACATTTGAGGTGAATGAGCAGGCAATCATATAGGTGTTTTTTGTAATTGCTTTTTCAAATTTTTCAGTTTCAATTTCGCCATTTTCATTTGGAGAAAGAAAAGTCAAACTAACCCCGCTAGTTTCTTTTAGTTTGTTTAGTGGCCTTAAAACCGAGTTGTGTTCATAGATTGTTGTAATCACGTGGCCACCATTTTTTGCGCTCCCTAAAATTGCCAAGTTTAGTGCTTCGGTGCACCCGCTTGTGAAAATGCAGTTTTCAACATTTTTGCAATTAAAAAAGCGAGATAGCTTTTCTCTTACACAAAAAATTTTGTTTGCCAAAGCTAAACCTTCTCTATATCCGCCACGATTAGGGTTCAAACAATTTTTTCTTAAACACGATTTTATTGCACAAAGTTTCACCAAAATTGGTTTTTTGTTTGTTGTTGCTGAATTGTCAAGGTAAATCATATCACTCCTTAAAACATAAAATTTTTTTTAAATCAAATTATCTTTTCATTTTAAAATCAAAGTAACTTTATATTTTTGATATTAATAATATATTAATGTAGCAAGTTTATTGTTACAAAGGAGAAAAATATGAAATATATTCTAGCAGTTTTCACGTCACGAACACAGACGATGATTTTTTATAACAAACTTCGGGCAAAAAAAATTCCTTGCTCGTTAATCAACAATCCAAAAGCTACAAATGTAACTTGCGGGATATGTGTAAAATTCTATCCAACCGCACTTGGTGGGGCAAGAGCAATCATCAACAACAACACAACGGGGTTTGCAGGGTTTTTCACCTATATAGAATCTTATCCAAATCCAATTGTTCTACCTTTGCGATAAATTTTAAATTCTTGCATATATTTTTAAAAACTTAATCAAAAAATAAAAGTCAATTAAATGTGAAAAAAATTTCTTTACAAACAAAAATTGATTGTGTATAATAGGATTATGAGTAAAATTTATAGTAATGAAAAGGGTCAAGATAGGGCCATTATGTGTTATGCTTGTTTCGACACTCGTGAAGATGTTGAAATGAAAATGAGCGAACTTAAAAGTTTAATTTGTGCAAATAATATGCAAGTTTGTGGTGAAATTGTTCAAAACATAAAGCAACCAGACTTGTCTTTTTTGATAGGCGTTGGTAAACTTGAAGAATTAAAACGACTTGTGGAAAAAGAAAATGCACAAATTGTTGTTTTTCAAAACGAACTTACTGGCAGCAAAATGAATAACTTAGAGCAATATCTAGGGGTTAAAGTGATTGACCGAACAATGTTGATTTTGGATATTTTTGCTCAGCGGGCAACATCTAGCGAAGGCAAGTTGCAAGTGAGTTTAGCACAACTAAAATATTCTCTTCCGCGATTAAATGGTCTTAATTCTTCAAAAAATCGTTATGGAGGCGGAGTTGGAATGCGTGGCCCGGGGGAAACACAACTTGAACTTGACAGGCGGAAAGTTGAAAAGCAAATTATTGCAAAGCAAAAAGAACTTGACATTGTTAAGCAAAATAGGGAACTAAGACGAAAACAAAGAATAATGTCAAATCAAAAAACCGTTGCGCTTGTTGGCTACACAAACAGTGGCAAAAGCACAATTATGAATGTTATAACCAAAAGTGATGTTTTTGTGAAAGATATGTTGTTTGCAACGCTCGACACAACAACTCGAAAAGTTTATCTTAACGAAAATCATACAATTTTGTTGTCCGACACCGTGGGGTTTGTTTCTGACCTAAATCACGAACTTGTTGATGCTTTCAAATCGACGTTAGAGGAAAGTTTGAATGCTGACTTGCTTCTTAATGTTGTTGATATTTCCGACCCCGAGGCGGTAAAAAAAGAGAAAATCACGTTAGATGTTTTAAGTGAACTTGGTGTTGATTTAAAAAAGGTTGTTACAGTTTATAATAAAATTGATAAAATTCATCCAGTTGTTGATGAAAATGCAATTCAAATTTCAGCAAAAATGAATGTGAATATTGATAAGCTTAAAGATTTTATAATTAAATATTTTGATGATTTAAAAAAATAATTATTAAACTAAAAATATTTTGTTTATTTTGATTTTATTTAGTAATAGGTTTTAAATTAAATTAAATTAAATTAAATTAAATTAAATTAAATTAAATTAAATTAAA
>CAYXET010000091.1:0-3680 GCA_964464025.1 uncultured Christensenella sp.
CATTCCAAGCATATCACTTCCGCCCGTTGAACCGCCCATTCGAACAACAAGACCTGTTCCAACACCCAAAAGAACAGAGCCGAAAATACATCCAAGGAAAATATCATTAAGTCCAAAATCAAATTTTGCATATTCGATGCAAATTGAGTAGGAAACAATCCCAATTATGGCATTTAAAAAATATTTCTTGCCAAAAATCCTAACCGCAAAAATAAGCAAAATTGAGTTGAAAGACAAATATATTATCGTTGGTGAAATATAAAACCAATTTAGTTTATAACAAAGAAGGTTTGAAATCATTGCGGCAAGCCCGCTAAAACCACCGGGGGCGATATCGCTTGCCAAAAAGAAACAATTAAACCCAAGGCCCATAAAAAATGTGCCGATTAATATTCCAAAAATCTTTAAAAATTCTATAATCCATTTATTTTTTAATACTTTTTTCATAAGCACCTCTATTTAATTATAAACGAAATTGCAAATTTTACAAAAAGATAAATCAATTTTTCTAATTTTTTCTAATTTTTATTAATTTTTATCGTTTTTTTATTGTTCTTAATACATTATTAATTTTTGTCTTTTTATTATCATTTTTTCTATTCTCTATCTTGTTATCCTATTTAGTTTCACTATTTTGTTTTTATATAATTTTATAAATTAGTAAATAAAAAAATCTTACTTGAAAATTCAAATAAGATTTTAATTAAACTAATTTTGTTTATAGTTAACTTTAATTCCCGGACCCATTGTTGATGAAAGAGTGATGCTCTTTAGATATGTCCCTTTACTTGCTGCTGGTTTTGCTTTTACAATTGCACCAAGAAGAGCATTAAAGTTTTCTAGCAATTTTGCTTCACCGAAACTTGCTTTTCCGATGATAACGTGAACAATGTTATTTTTGTCTAGTCTATATTCGACTTTACCGGCTTTAACATCATTGATTGCTTTTGCAACATCGGTTGTAACTGTTCCGCTTTTTGGGTTTGGCATCAAGCCTTTTGGCCCAAGAATTTTAGCACATCGACCAATTAGACCCATCATATCTGGAGTTGTGATGCAAACATCAAAATCTAGGAAATTTTGACTTTGAATTTTGCTAATAATTTCTTCTGCCCCAACAATATCTGCACCTGCTTTTTCAGCAATGTCTGCGTTGTCTCCTTTTGCAATAACCAAAACTCTTACATTTCGGCCTGTTCCGTTTGGAAGAACAACAACACCACGAACTTGTTGGTCGGCATTACGCCCATCAACACCTAGTTTAACGTGAAGTTCAATTGTTTCGTCAAATTTTGCTGAACTTGTTTTTACTGCAAGACCAATTGCGTCTTCAACATCATAAGCCTTATCTTTTTCAACAAGTTTGCTTGCTTCTATATATCTTTTACTTTGTTTCATTTTTTTCTCCTTTTGGTTTTAGCGAGATTTTAATCTCTCCCATTAATCTTCAACATCAATTCCCATGCTTTTGCATGAACCGATAATCATATTCATTGCCGTTTCAACACACGAAGCATTAAGGTCTTGCATTTTCATTTTTGCAATTTCTTCAATTTGCGCTTTTTTAATTTTAGCAACCTTTTCTTTTTTTGGTTTGCTGCTTGCTTTGTCAATTCCACAAGCCTTTAAAATTAGGTCTGTAGCTGGTGGAGTTTTTGTTACAAAACTAAACGTTCTGTCTTCATAGGCGGTAACAATAACTGGAATTGTAAATCCAACCTTGTCGGCTGTTCTTTCATTGAATTGTTTTAAGAATTCCATTGAGTTTACGCCATGAGGTCCTAAAGCTGAACCAACGCTTTGTCCCGGAGTTGCTTTTCCTCCTGGTAATTGTAGTTTAATAACTGCTTTAACTTTCTTTGCCATTTTTTTCTCCTTTTTGGTGGTTAGCGAAAACTAAATTTTGTTTTCTCCCACTATATTTATCTAAACGGCCTAGGCCGATTAAATACTATAAATTATATTACATTAACTTTCGAATTTCATCAAGTTTAACGTCTAAGTCGTTTTCTCGACCGAACATCTCAACACAAACTTTTGCAACAAGATTTTCCTTGTCGATGTTTTTCACTTGACCAACTTGACCTTTTAATGCTCCGTCTAAAATTTCAACTGTGTCACCAATGTTCAAACTGATGTCAGCCTCGGTTTTTTCAAGACGCATTTTAACAATTTCTTCACTTGTTAGTTCTAGCGGTCGTCCTTTTGGCCCAACAAAACCAGTAACACCCCTTGTTCCAACAATTCTATGCCAAATATCATCACCATATATCATTTTAACTAGAATATATGTTGGCATAAGTTTTCTTTGCACAATAACTTTTTTACCGTTTTTTTCTTCAACTGCATCTTCAATTGGAATTACAATGTCGAAAACTCGATTTTGAAGGTTGTTTTTTTCAACAACTCTTTGCAAGTTTTCTTGCGCAACATTTTCATAGCCGGGCATGGTGTGAAGAACATACCACTTTGCTTCTGTGTTCATTTCCATAATAATACTCCTATACAATTAATAGACTATATAGCCACGCCAAAAGTCTGTCGATTCCAAACAAAATAACGGTAAAAAACAAAACAACTCCCAAAACTATTGCTGTTTGTTTGCAAACTTTTCCAAAACTTGGCCAAGTTACTTTTTTTAGTTCAGAAACAGTTTCTTTTGTTTTTCTTGCAAGTTTATTTTCTCTTGGTTTTTTAACCTTTGAAGTATCTACTTCTTTTCCCATTTTCACTTCTCCTTATTTTGTTTCTTTATGAACAGTATGTTTTTTGCAGAAAGGACAATATTTGCTAAGTTCTACCCTGTCTGGAGTGTTCTTTTTATTTTTCATATTATCATAATTTCTTTGTTTACATTCTGTGCAAGCCAATGTAATTTTGTCTCTCATAATAGCACCTCACTAAAAAATTAGCACCCTTTAGATGCTAATTTATTGTAACAAAAAGCAAGCCCTTTGTCAACTACTTTTTATAATTTTTCAAACAATTTTTGATTTTTTTGAAAATTATTTTTAAATTTATTAATTTTAGGAATGTTTTGTTAAATTTTTAAGAAAAATTCCACGTTTTTTAATTAAATTTATCTAAAATTAAGAGTTATTCGTGAACACTAATTCGACCGCTAGAAGTTGTTACACAAATTTCATTTGCCCCAGTTTTTCCGTCTGGGAAAACTTTGCTGAATTGATAATATTCGTCAACCTTTTCGCCGTCAAAACTTGTTTTTTCATAGCCAGCGATATCAACGTTTAGGTTGTTTTGTTTATTTTTTAAGTTTAATTGATAAATATTTGTGTTCGTTGGAACAGGCAAAACAATTTCAACTTCGCCGTTAGATGTGTTAAAATTCGCTTTTTTGCTAACCTTATAGAAGTTTGCATATATCTTTGAATTGTTCCCAGTTGTTGCGCTAACTTCTCCGCAAATGTTGTTTAATGTTATTGCTCCACTGCTTGTTTTTGCAATTAGATTTTTAATTGCGTCAGATTTTTCAAACGTAACTTCAATGCTGCCTGAGGTTGTTTCTATTTCACAATCGTGATTTTCTTCGCTAAAATTGTTAACAACAACTCGACCACTCTCGGTTAAAACTTTGCTTAGGCAATAGACGTTTTTGTTTTCTCCGCCAAGTGTCACTTTCCCGCTTTTAGAGTTGATATCAACTTGAAAGTTGTCTCCCT
>CAYXET010000092.1:0-3679 GCA_964464025.1 uncultured Christensenella sp.
CATATTTGTTTAATCTGTCGTCTTTTTTAACTTTCAATTCAACAAGACCACTTTCGCCAAAATTTTCAAGCAAAAAGCAAAGTTGTTTTTCAGAATTAATCAAACTCAAACTAACTCCATCCTTCCCAGCACGTGCCGTTCGGCCAACACGGTGGATATAGATATCTTTCTCTTGCGGCATATCATAGTTAATCACAAAATTAACATTTTCAATATCAAGCCCCCTGCTTGCCACATCGGTTGCAATCAAAATGTCATTTTCGCCACTTCTAAACCTGTCCATAACACGTTTTCGCTCTCGCAAAAGCAAGTCTCCGCTAATAAATTCACAATAAATTTCTTTTTGTTTTAGTTTTGCATTTAATTCTTCGGCCATTTTTTTTGTATTAACAAAAATGATAACTTTTTCCTTATACAAATTTTTCAAAAACTTGACAATTGTTTCAAACTTTCCATTTTTCTTGCACAAAACATAGCATTGACTAATTTTCGAAACAACTTTATTATCCTTCGTCATTTCAATTATTTGTGGATTTTTCATAAAACTAGACGCCAAATTTTTCACTTTTTCATCAAAAGTTGCACTCAACAAAAAATTTTGTCGTTGCTTAGGGCACGCTTTCTCAATTTTCATAATATCATCAACAAAACCCATATCAAGCATTTCATCGGCTTCGTCTAGCACAAAAAATTTTAGGTTATTCAGTTTTATTGTTCGCCTATCAAGGTGATCAAGCAATCTTCCTGTTGTGCCAATCACAATCTCTGCTGTTTTCAACGCCATTCGTTGCCTTGTGAAATCACTTCCACCAATAATAGCGCAAGTTTTTATGTCAACAGACTTGCAAAAGTCGTCAAAAACATGTTTTATTTGCAAAACAAGTTCTTTTGTTGGGGCACAAACAAGTGCTTTAAGCGCAAATTTTGTGCCAGATTGATTTTCGCTTTCAAGTTGGTCTTTCAGTGAACAAATTGCATTTACAATTGGTAGAACGTAAGCAAGAGTTTTTCCGCTTCCTGTTTCACTTTTACACAAAACATCGGCTCCATTTTTTGCCATTGGAATAAACCTTTCTTGAACATCATTAGGTGCAAAAAAGCCTAAATCTTTTAGGCTTCGCAATATTTTTTCGTTCAACTCAAAATCTGAAAACTGCATTTCGTCTCCTTTTGCTTCTCTTAATTTTTTGCCACAATAAATTCTTCATATCCAATTTGTTTGTCGAAAGTTTTTTTGCCATCAATAACAATAATTCTGTTTGCAACTGTGCTTAAAATTTCTTGGTCGCTGGTTGTAAAAAGCATTGACCCTTTAAAACTTTTCATTCCGTTGTTTAACGATTGTATGCTTTCAAGGTCTAGGTGATTAATTGGCTCATCAAGCACCAAAACATTTGCCCCGCTTAGCATAAGTTTGCTAAACATACATCTAACTTTTTCGCCCCCACTCAAAACTTTTGCTTTTTTAATTGCCTCTTCACCCGAAAACAACATCCTTCCAAGCCAACTTCGAAGATATGTTTCATCCTTTTCTTTGCTAAACTGACTTAGCCATTCGGTCAGCATAAGGTCACCACTAAAAAGATTGTCATAGTTTTTTGGAAGATAGAAATAAGTTATAGTTTTTCCCCACTTAATTGTGCCCGAAAAATCTTCATCTTCTCCGCACAAAATGTCGAATAGTGCCGAAATCGTTGTGCTTTGTTCACTAAAAAACGCAATTTTTTCGCCTTTTAAAACTGTGAAACTAACATTTTCAAACACACCCTTTTTTGTTAGGTTTTCAACAGTCAAAACTTCATTCCCAATTTCTCGTTCGCACTTGAAATCAATATATGGATATCTTCGCGAACTTGGCTTTATGTCTTCAATTGTCAATTTTTCAAGTTCCTTTTTTCGTGAAGTCGCTTGTCTGCTTTTGCTTGCATTTGCACTAAATCGAGCAATAAATTCTTGCAACTCTTTTGCTCGTGCTTCGGCTTTTTTGTTTGCTTCTTTTTGTTGCCTTAAAATCAATTGACTTGTTTCATACCAAAAATCATAGTTTCCAACAAACATTGTAATTTTGCCATAGTCAACATCGCAAATATGTGTGCAAACTTTGTTCAAAAAGTGTCTGTTGTGCGAAACAGTTATAATTGTGTTAGGAAAATCAATCAAATATTCTTCCAACCAATTAATTGTTTTTGCGTCTAGGTTGTTTGTGGGTTCGTCCAAAATTAAAACATCGGGGTTAAAAAACAATGCTTGTGCAAGCAAAACTTTCACTTTAATTTTCCCGTCTAGTTCGCCCATTTTTTGCCCAAAAAGTTCACGCGGAACGCCAATGTTGTCCAAAAGCGTTTCAGCCTCGCCTTCGGCTTCCCAACCATTAAGTTCTAAAAATTCTTGTTCAAGTTCTCCCGCTCTAATTCCGTCTTCTTCGCTAAAATCAGTTTTAGAATATAACTCGTCTTTTTCTTTGCTAATTTCAACCAATCTTTTGTGCCCAAGCAAAACAGTTTCAAGCACGGTTTTGTCGTCAAAGGCATTTTGATTTTGGTTTAGAACACTCATTCTCTCATTTTTATCAAGCACAATTTCACCTTTCGTGGTTTCAATTTCCCCCGACAAAAGTTTTAAAAATGTGCTTTTACCCGCGCCATTTGCGCCAATAATTCCATAGCAGTTACCTTTCGTAAATTTCAAATTTACATCTTCAAAAAGTTTCTTATTTCCAACAATAAGTTCAACATCAATTGCTTGTATCATAATTTTTCTCCTAACACAAATTATAACAAAAAAAGTATATTTTAGTCAATACAAAACTTAAACATAAATGAAATTTGTCAAACGATTTTCAGTAATTTTTAGAAAAATTTTTATTTTTTTTGAAATTTACTGAAAACAGGTGTAAAAAACAATAGACCTGGTTAATTTTCAGTTGTGAATATTCTATAAAAAAGAATAAAAAAAGTCAAACAATATAAATATTGTTTGATTGATTACAAAAAGACAACAAAAAACTATTCCCTTCATGAAGGGAATTGCGCCCCATTATGTAATTTTTGAATTAAACAGCATAAACCTGTTTGATGGTTTTTGGAATTTTGACAAATCTAACAACATTAAACTCATCTTTCTTTTCTTGAAGCAGTTTCAAAAGGTCTTCCCTTTTTTCCAAAGGTGTCCACCAAACTTTCTTGCCTTCACGATTTCTCAAAGATGAATGTGGTCGGTTATTATAGCGAATATTCCATTTCATCATTTTCTTTTTTAACTCATCATAGGTTTTGAAGGTTAAATAATTGTAAAATGATTCCTGGTCGCTTCTGTGCGACCTTTCAACCTTACCATTCAATCTAGGTGTATATGCTCTAATCAATTGATGCCTGATTTTAATTTTTTCAAGAAAAATGTCTAAAATGTGTTTGACAGGTTCTTTTTGACCTGGTTTCTTAACATTTGTAAATTCGCCACCATTATCTGTTTGTATTGTTTCTGGCGCATAACCAAAATATGCGATTGCTCGTTTTACAAAATCAACTGTTGATGTTACATTGTGTTCTTTATAAGGAAATAAAAACCTTTCCCTAGTTGCTTCATCAATCATTGTGTATTGAAAATATTGATTATCATCATAATGTATCATTTGCCCTTTATAACAAGATTTTGGAACATATTTCACATCCATTTGCCA
>CAYXET010000093.1:0-3591 GCA_964464025.1 uncultured Christensenella sp.
ACGCAAGCGAAAAAGAATTGCTTGATACAAAGCAAGCAAAATTATTAAATAATAAACAAGATGAAGAAAAATAAATATCTTAATTACAAAAACAAAACTGATTATATTAAATAAATTAAATCAAAAAAGCAGGTAAATAAAATTATAAATGAAAAATCGAAGCCATATTGGGTTTCGATTTTGTTTTATTTTATTAAGTTAAGTTTTGGAGCAGGTAGCGGGAATCGAACCCGCAACTAAAGCTTGGGAAGCTTCTATTTTGCCACTAAACTATACCTGCGTTGGAGCTGATAGTCGGATTCGAACCGACGACCTACGCGTTACGAGTGCGTTGCTCTACCAGCTGAGCCATATCAGCGAAATTTTTAGAATAAACCTCTTAGTGTAAATATTTTTTAGATAATTTTTAATGTAGATAAAATTTAGTGTAATAAGATTTTATCTTAAAAAATTAAACTTAATAATAAAATTTAAGGTTACTAAAAAGTTGTCTGAAAATTAGTTAAAAATTTAGTTTAAAGTTTAAATAAAACAGAATTTAACTTAATTTTACTTTCTAATTATACATAGAAAATTAAATATTGTCAAATAATTATCAATTTTAAAATAGATTTAACAAAATTTTTTAAATTATTTGACTTTTTCTTATTTTTATTTTATTATATTATCATTATATTTTATATAACTAAATTAAATTTACTTTTTTTAATTTATAGCATTAAATTTTTATTGCTAACAAAAATTGTTTAAAACATTAATTTCTAAATTTTTAGTTACATAGAAAAAGAATAAAAAGAAGGGCAAAATTTATGAAAAAAATTGACATTAAAGAAATTTACTGTGATAGTGAAAGTTTTAGTGAAAAAGAAATTTTGGTGGGAGGCTGGATACGAAGTGTTCGTGGTCAAAAATCTTTTGGATTTATTGACCTAAACGATGGAACAAGTTTTAAGGGAATTCAAATTGTTTTTGATAATTCGCTAGAAAATTTTGATAGAATTTGTTCACTAAACACAGGAAGCAGTGTTTTGGTGACGGGTATATTAAAATTAACTCCGCAAAACAAGCAACCTTTCGAATTAGTCGCAAAAAATATTGAAATTATTTGTGCAACAACAAGTGAATATCCACTTCAAAAGAAAGGACATAGTTTAGAATTTTTAAGAGACCTTGCATATTTAAGGCCACGTGTAAACCTTTTTAACGCTGTGTTTAGAGTTCGAAGTGTGGCAGCAGTTGCAATTCATAAATATTTTTTTGAAAAAGGCTATGTTTATGTTAACACTCCACTAATCACTACGTCGGATTGCGAAGGCTCAGACCAAATGTTTAAAATCACAACACTAGATTTAAACAATCTTCCAAAATTAGAAAATGGTCAAGTTGATGTTTCGAAAGATCTTTTTGGAAAGCAAGCATTTATTACTGGTTCGGGGCAACTTCACGGCGAAGCCTTTGCCTTGGCGTTCTCGAAAATCTACACCTTTGGGCCAACATTTAGAACAGAAAACTCAAACACAAAAATTCATGCAAACGAATTTTGGATGATAGAACCAGAAATTGCTTTCTGTGACCTAGAAGGTTTGATGGAAATTGAAGAAGAAATGTTGAAATATGTTGTTAAATTTGTTTTGGATAATTGCAAACAAGAAATTGAATTTTTGGATAGTTTCGTTCAAAAAGGTCTTAGTGAAAAATTAAACAAACTTTTAACAAGCAACTTTGTTAAAATTGACCACGCTGAAGTTATTAAAATTTTAAAAGAAGCAAAAATTAAGTGGGAATTTGAACCTGAAGAGGGTGGGGATATTGCAAAAGAACATGAAAAATATTTAACCGAACATTTTGGCGGTCCTGTGTTTATTAAAAATTGGCCAAAAGATATTAAGGCGTTTTATATGAAATTAAACCCCGACAACAAAACTGTTGCTGCTGTTGATTTGATTGTTCCCGGCTCAGGCGAACTTATGGGCGGAAGTCAAAGAGAAGAAGATTATGAAAAAATTATAACAAGATGCAATGAACTTGGGGTTGATAAGGATTCTATCGACTGGTTCCTAAACCTTCGAAAATTCGGCACTGTTGTTCATTCGGGCTTTGGGCTAGGATTTGAAAGACTTGTTATGTATTTGACTGGGGTTGAGAATATACGGGATGCTATACCATTTCCAAGAACTCCAAACAATTGTAACTTCTAATTTGCGGCGCAGCGCGTTGTTTACTTTAAAACGCGTCAAACTAGTCACGTAGTTCACTACGCTCCTATCTTGTCGCATTTGTCGAGCCTAGCGTTGCTTGCAAATTAAAAGTTACAATGTTGCAGTGCAAATGATGTGCGGCGCAGCGCGTTGTTTACTTTAAAACGCGTCAAACTAGCAGTAAAGAAAGTGAAACAACGGCTTTTGTCTAGAAAAGAAAAGCAAGAGAGAAGTGGCTAATGCCACGTGGAGAAACAGTTTAAAATAGATTTAAAGGAGAAAAAATGTATAAAAAAGTTGACACAAAATTAAATTTTGCCTCACGCGAAGAGGAAGTTGCAAAATTTTGGAAAGATAATGATATTATCAAAAAAATGATTGAAAAAAACAAAAATGGTGAAGATTATACATTCTATGAAGGTCCTCCGACTGCAAATGGAAAGCCTCATATTGGTCACGTTTTAACACGAACAATCAAAGACTTGTTTTTGAGATATAACACAATGAAAGGCAAAAATATTTTGCGAAAAGCTGGGTGGGACACTCACGGGCTTCCAGTTGAACTTGAAGTTGAAAAAATGATTGGTTCAAACGGCAAACAAGATATTGAAAAATATGGCATTGAACCTTTCATTAAACTTTGCAGGGAAAGTGTTTGGAAATATAAAGATATGTGGGAAAAATTTTCCGACAGAATGGGATATTCCGTTGACACAACAGACGCCTATGTTACCTATTCAAATGAATATATCGAAAGTGAATGGTGGAGCCTTAAAGAAATGGACAAAAAGGGTTTGATTTATAAGGGATACAGAATTGTCCCTTATTGCCCACGTTGTGCCACAAGTTTGTCTTCGCACGAAGTTGCACAAGGATATAAGGATGTGAAAGACCGAACAGTTTTTGTTAAATTTAAGGCAAAAGATGAAGAAAACACCTATTATCTTGCGTGGACAACAACTCCTTGGACTCTTCCATCAAACGTGGCTTTGTGTATGAACGCAAAAGAAGATTACACAAAATTTAGGTTTGGCAATGAATTCTATATTATGGCAGATAGTTTAATTAATTCACTTTTTAAAGATGAAGAAATTGAAAAAATCTACACCAAAAAAGGTGGAGAGTTTGAAAGAAGAAAATATGTGCCACTATTCGACTTTGTTGAAGAAAAATATGCCGATAGTGCGTGGTATATTACAAACGCTGAATATGTTACTTTAACCGACGGAACAGGGATTGTTCATATCGCTCCAAGTTTTGGTGAAGATGACAGCAAGGTTGGGAAAGAATATAATCTTCCGTTTGTGCAACTTGTTGACGATAACGGCAAAATGAGCAAGGAAACAAAGCAATATGCAGGAATTTTTGTGAAAGATGCCGATAGTCTTATTAT
>CAYXET010000094.1:0-3521 GCA_964464025.1 uncultured Christensenella sp.
TTTCTTCTTCAACAACATCTTTTTGTTCTTCCAAAATTTCACTAACAACTTCTTTATCGCTTTCCATAATATATTCCTCCTTTTTCTTTTTTAGAACAATTTTTCACACACTCTAAGTTTTGCACTCTTACTTCGCGAATTCAACTTAATTTCTTCTTCACTTGCCACAATTGGTTTTTTTGAAGGCAATGCAATTTTCGCCCTATGCCCACACACGCAAATTGGAAGACGCTTATCACAAATGCAATCGGTGCTTTCGGTTTTAAAAACATTTTTAACAATCCTATCTTCAAGCGAATGAAAAGTTAACACACACAAGTGCCCATTTTTATTTAGGCTGTCAATGATATCACTAATTGCTCTATCCAAATTTTCAAGTTCGCCATTCACTTCAATTCTAATTGCCTGAAAAACTCGCTTTACGCTTGCCTTATCAATTTTGTTTTTAATTGGAACACACGAATTAATTATGTCCACAAGTTCGCCAGTTGTTTCAATTTTTTTTGTATTTCTATAATCAATTATAGCACTAACAATTTTTTTTGCAAAATTTTCTTCACCATAATCAAACAAAATTTTAATAAGTTTCTCTTTTGGATAAAAATTTACAACATCAAAAGCCGAAATCTTACTTGTTCTATCCATTCGCATATCAAGTTTCGCGTTTTTGTTATACGAAAATCCACGCTCGGGGTTGTCTAGTTGATAACTCGACACGCCAAGGTCAATCAACACACCATCAACTTTTTCCACATTCAAAAGCGAAAGTTGATTTTTATAATGATGAAAATCTGAATGAACAAAAATTTTTTTGCAAGCAAATTTTTCAAGCCGTTTTTTACTAACTTCCAAAGCTTCTTCGTCTTTATCAAAGCAAATTATTGTGCCAAAGCCGTTCAATTTTTCGCAAATCTTTTCACTATGTCCCGCCCCACCAACTGTGCAATCAACATAGGTCCCACGCGGATTAATATTTAAAAATGAAATAATTTCATCTCTTAAAATTGGTATATGTTTAAATTCCATTATAAAATTTTATCACAAACAATTTTTTTTTGCAACAATATAAATTTATTCCTTTACTTTTTATTTTTTTTGTGCTATCATATATTGTCACGCTGGGTGGGGAGTTAGCGGTGCCCTGAATCTGCAACCCGCTATAGCAGAGCCGAACGGCGAAGTCGGAATTTTTGTTTTACTCGCAATTTTTGGCAAGAGATGTTGAGTATAAAGTCTTATGCAATAGTTAATTGTGAACCATGTCAGGTCTTGACGGAAGCAGCATTAAGCAAATCTAACTATGTGCCATAAGGTGGCTTTATAGGAGTTGTCTACCAAAACTTCGTGTAGGGCAAGGTTACAAAATCGCCTGCGTGGCTTTTTTTATTTTTCTAAAAAAAATTTACGTCGAATTTTAAATTTTTTTAAAAAAAGGTATTGCATTTTGGTTTTTTTTGTGATAATATAATGACGTAGTTATTCAATGAATGGCTATAAAGTGAATTATTGTTTTTCTTATTTAATCTTTTTTATGTTTTTAAAATTTTCAAAATGTTTTAATAATATTTTTTTGGTAATTCACTTTTAAAACGCAGGTTTTTCCACTGCGTTTTTTTATTGCAAAAAAACATCAAAATTTATTGATGTTCTCTTATTAAATAGTTTTAATTAGATATTAATATTTATTTGTCAATAATTTAAAATCAGCCAATAAAAAGATTGAGTTTGGTCATTAGTTTAATAATGTAAACATTTTCCACGGCATTTCTTCAAAGTTTGGGTTCACAACAAACGTCATAATCTTTTTTGTTGTTGGATGCGTAAATTTTAGTTTATATGCGTGCAATGCAAGGTCGATATTCTTCACCCCAATTCCATATTTAAAATCTGAAAAAACTGGGGTTTTGTTTGCGCTCATTTGCACCCTAATTTGATGGCTTCGTCCTGTTTCTAATACAATTTCCACCAAACTATATTTCTCGTTAGATTGAAGCACGCAATAGTCCAAAACTGCCTTTTTTGCACCCTCTTCACTTAGTGGAGCAAGGCGAACCGTGTTTGTTCTTTCGTCTTTTTTAAGATAATTTTCAAGGTGCCCAGTTTTTTGTTTCGGAACACCGCTTAAAACTGCAAGATATTTCTTTTCGATATTATGATTTTTAAAATCTAGCGACAATCTTTCGGCCGACTTACTAGTTTTGGCAAACACCATAACGCCGCTTGTTGGCCTATCTAGCCTATGAACAACCCCAAGATAAACATTCCCCGGTTTGTTATATTTTTCTTTTAGATAACTTTTTATCATATCCGCCAAACAAACATCGTTTGAACTATCCTTTTGCGTTGGCACGTTTGCAGGTTTAATTACAACAATAATTTGATTGTCTTCGTAAATTACATTTAGCATATTTTTATCCTTTATTTTATAATTTATAACTTAAAAATTCAAAACAATAATGTCTCCACTAAGTCCTAAATTTTTGTAAATTTTGATATTTTTGATTTACAAATAACAAATTTTTCACGTTTTGCGTTTTAGAAAAATTTTAATAGTTTTCCAAAATTTTGTTTATATCCAAAATATCGCCAACGGTCACAATTCCTATTGGCATTTCAAGATAGTTCCCGTTTGGAGTGATTAATATAACAAGCAGTTTTCGATTTTCATAAAACAAATTCAAAGCGTCTGAAATTGTTAAAGTTTTTGGTTGAATTGTGTAGAAGTTATTGTCTTCGGAAATAACATCTTCAATGATTGTGTTGTCGATAAACTTGCAAATATCTCCGTTTTTGTTCACTTCTTCGCCAAGTTTGTTGATTATCTTCTGCCCGTTGGCAACGCCAAGAATTTCCCCGTCTTTATACACCGGAAGATTGCTGTATCCCGATTTTGCCATCAAGCCAATTGTTTCCCTAACGCTAACCGTGTTTTCAACGCACAAAACATCTTTTTGGCACACCGTGTCATACACCCTTGGAGGCGTGCAAATCAGCTCGGTGATGTGCTCTAACTGCTCAACAACTTCCTTTTTAGGAATGGCAATAATTTCGTCGTCTTCGTTTTTGTTCGAGTGAATAATCGCGTTTCTTAACCTTGAATAATCAACAAGTTCGTCTTCAAAACGTCTAATCACGCTGTTAAGCGGCACCGCTCTTCTAATGCAGTCCGAAAACGGCATCCCCCGTTTGAAATTATACAAATTCTTAATTGTGTAATCAAGTTTGTTATATGCTTTAATAAATCTTTGTGCGTAATTGTCCATAAATTCTCCTTAGTTTATTTTATCACATATTATTCAAAAATAAAAGAAAATTAATATGTTTTTTAACTTAATTTAAATTAAATTTTAATGGGCATTAATTAAAATTAGGCATTAAATTAAATTAAATTAAATTAAATTAAATTAAATTTTTTTTTATTATTAATAAATTAAAATTAATTTTAATAATCAATAATTTAAAACTCACCGATAAAAAGATTAGGCGACATCAAATTATTCTTACTTTTTTGTCGAAAAAAG
>CAYXET010000095.1:0-3471 GCA_964464025.1 uncultured Christensenella sp.
TTTGTTCGTGTTGTGTTATAATTATTTTATGGATTATTCGCACAAATATGAAGTTGTTAGCAATTTTATGCCAAGTGGCGACCAGCCAAAAGCAATCGAAAGCCTTGTTAGAGGCCTAGAAGATGGGCTTAAAAGTCAAGTTTTGCTTGGTGTGACCGGAAGTGGGAAAACTTATACAATGGCAAAAGTGATTGAAAAAATCAATCGTCCTGTTTTGGTTTTGGCGCATAATAAAACCTTGGCAGCACAACTTTGCAATGAATTTAGAGAATTTTTTCCGCACAATAGGGTGGAATTTTTTGTGTCTTACTATGACTATTATCAACCCGAAGCATATATTGTTTCAAGTGACACATACATTGAAAAAGATATGAGTATTAACGACGACATAGACAAACTTCGACACAGCGCGACGTGTTCGGTTTTAGAGCGAAACGACACTATTGTTGTTGCGTCGGTTTCGTGCATATATGGCCTTGGCAGTCCGGAAGAATATTCGGGATTGCAAATTTCCTTGCGTGAAGGCGAAAAAGCTGACCGTGACGAAATTATTTCACGGCTTGTGAATATTCAATATGAAAACAACAGCATAGAATTTAAGCGCGGGACTTTTAGAGTTCGTGGAGATATTGTTGAAGTTGTTCCGGCCTATTTAAGTGAAACAGCATATAGAATTGAATTTTTTGGTGACGAAATTGAAAAACTTTGCGAAATTGACCTTGTTAGTGGCAAGGTTATAAGCAGACTTTCGCATCTTGCAATTTATCCCGCAAGCCACTATGCAGTTGGAAGCGAAAAATTGAAAAATGTTTTAAAAACAATTGAAAAAGATGCGGAAAAAGAAGTTGAAGACTTGAAAAATTCGGGGAAATTATTGGAAGCCGAAAGATTAAAGCAGCGCACACAATATGACATTGAAATGATGCGTGAAATGGGTTATTGTAGTGGAATTGAAAACTATTCACGCTATTTCGACGGAAGAAAAGTTGGCCAAGCACCTTTCACACTGCTAGACTATTTCAAAAAAAACTTCGTGCTTTTTGTTGATGAAAGTCACATCACAATTCCGCAAATCAGGGCAATGTTTAATGGCGACAGAAGCCGAAAAAATAATCTTGTTGAATATGGTTTTAGGTTAAAATCTAGTTATGATAACAGACCATTAACATTTGATGAATTTAATGAAAAAATTGGGCAAGTTATCTATGTTTCAGCAACACCAAATGACTACGAACTTGGTCAGGCTGGCAATGTTGTTGAGCAAATTATTCGACCAACTGGGCTTGTTGATCCGCAAGTTGAAGTGAGAAAAACTAGCGGACAAATTGATGACTTGATTTCGGAGATAAACAAAACAACACAACGTGGTGGTCGCACGCTAATTACAACGTTAACAAAAAAAATGAGCGAGTCGCTAACGGGTTATTTGATTGATTATGGAATTAAAGTGAAATATCTTCACAGTGAAATTGACACGCTAGAGAGAATTGAAATTATCAACTCTCTTCGTCAGGGTGAAATTGACGTTATTTGTGGAATAAATTTACTTCGAGAAGGGCTTGATATTCCCGAAGTTATGCTCGTTGCAATTTTAGATGCCGACAAAGAAGGCTTTTTGCGAAGTGAAACTTCACTTATTCAAACAATTGGCAGAGCAAGTCGAAATAGCGAATCTAAGGTTATTATGTATGCCGATAATATAACAAAAAGTATGCAAAGAGCAATTGATGAAACAGAACGTAGGCGCAAAATTCAGCAAGAATATAACAAAAAGCATAATATCACGCCAAAGACAATAAAAAAAGAAATTTCCAACACAGTTTTAATTTCGAAAAAAGTTGGAGATAATGTTGAAAAAATAAATCGAAAGGACATTCCAAAGAAAATTGAACTTTTGAAAGGTCTTATGCTTGAAGCAAGCAAACAACTAGATTTTGAAAAAGCAATTATGCTTAGAGATGAAATTAAGGAACTTAAGAAAATTATAGGAGAAAAATAATGGAAGACTTTATAAAAATTAGGGGAGCAAGAGAAAACAACCTAAAAAATGTTGACCTAGTTCTTCCGCGAAACAAACTTATTGTTTTCACGGGGGTTAGCGGAAGCGGGAAAAGCACGCTTGCGTTCGACACAATTTTTGCCGAAGGCCAACGGAAATTTATGGAAAGTTTGTCTAGTTATGCTCGAATGTTTCTTGGACAAATGCAAAAGCCCGAAGTGGATAGCATCGAAGGACTTTCGCCAGCAATTTCTATCGACCAAAAAAGCACCTCGCAAAACCCTAGGTCAACGGTGGGAACGGTCACAGAAATTTATGACTATCTTAGGTTGCTATATGCCAACATTGGCTCGGCATATTGCCCAAATTGTCACAAAAAAATTGAACGACAAAGTGTTGACCAGATTGTGGACAAAGTGAAAGAGATTGGACTTGGTGAAAAAATTTTGATTGAAGCGCCCATTGCAAAAAACGAAAAAGGAACTTTTGCAAACCTTTTTGTTAGTTTGAAAAAAAGTGGATATGTTCGAGTTAGGGTTGACGGAATGATTTTAAACCTAGACGACGAAATTAGTTTGGATAAAAACGCAAAACATACAATCAGTGTTGTTGTTGACAGAATTATCATTAAAGACGATAATTTGGGTCGAATTGAAGAGTCTGTTGAAAATGCAATAAAACTTTCAAGCGGACGTGTTTTGATTAATCACAACGAAATTGAAAGCCTATATTCAACAAACTTTGCTTGCCCCGATTGCGGATATAGCTATGGAGAAATTTCTCCGCGACTTTTTAGTTTTAACAATCCTTTTGGAGCGTGTAAAGAATGTTTGGGTCTTGGATATAAAAATCAAATTAGTGAAGAATTGATTTTAAACAGGCCTAATTTGTCGTTAAACGAGGGTGCGCTTACAATTTCGGGGTGGAATATGGACTCGGGGGCGATTTCACAAGCGCAGTTTAGGGCTCTTAGCAAAAAGTATGGTTTTAGTTTAGACGAGCCAATAAAAAATCTGCCAAAAGATGTGATAACAAAGCTTTTGTATGGCACGAATGATGAAATTGAAGTGAATTTGAAAACAAAAAAATGGGAGACGTCTTACACGGCAAAGTTTGAAGGGGTTATTCCTAACTTAGAACGTAGGTTCAGGGAAACAACAAGCGACTATGTTAAAGGTGAAATTGCAAAATATATGGTTTCAACGCCATGCAAAGAGTGTGGCGGAAAAAGACTTAACTTGCAAGCTCTAAATGTGCTTATTTGTGGAAAAAACATTGCAGATTTTTGCGACCTTAGCATAGTTGATGCACAAAAGTTTTTAGATGATTTGAAATTAACAAAAAATGAAGAACTTATTTGTAGTAACATTTTGAAAGAAATCAGGTCAAGATTTAAATTTTTAATCAACGTGGGCCTTGGATATTTAACTCTTTCGAGATATTCAAACACACTTAGTGGCGGAGAAAGTCAA
>CAYXET010000096.1:0-3466 GCA_964464025.1 uncultured Christensenella sp.
ATTTCATCAGCATATTGGCAAACAACTTCGCAATAATAGTTGCCGTTTTCATCAACCTTCACTTCAAGGTCAGTTTCGGTTGTTGTTTCAACGCCGTCGGTTTTAATTGAATAAGAAAGCGTTCCAAAACTATCATTTGGCACATTAATTCTTAATGTTGTGTCAACTCGGTCAAACATACAAACAAGATATAAATCTCCCAAAATGTCATAACCATAAAGATTATCGCCAACAATCAAGTCATAGCGGTCGGCATAACTTTTGTTTGAAATATAATAGTCGCTAGAATAATGCGTTGTCACTCTGGTTGACATTTCATCACTCAACAAAACATAGCCTAGTTCTTTCAATGAATTTGAAATTTCGCTGTTTGTGGCATTACTTAATCCGTCAACAAAATCAAAGCCAACAATTTTATATCCATCGTAAGATTTCCCAGCACTAACTGCTTTTGCTTTTTCAAGCAAGAATTCGTCAATCGAAATTGTTTCTGTGCCGTCTTCTCTTTCTTTCAAGTTAAATATTTCCGAAAAAGAAATGTTTTCAGAATAAATTTCCGTGAAGTCGGTTTTATCCCAAGTGACTGTATTTTTCTTTGTCCTTGCGTCTAGATAGTGAATTTTATATTTGTTCATATCAAATTTTGGATATAACTGAATTGAACAAACGCACGAAATAGATTGCGTCCCGTCTGGGTTTGTTGCCACATTAACTTCGGTTGTTGAACCATATCCGCTTGCTCTTAGGTCGGCAAGACTAAATTCGTTAACATCGGTGCCAAACAAAATTTTAAACTCACCAGCTGTTGTAGTTGTTTGGCCGTCTTCGCTTTCAACTTCTTTTTCTGACCAATATTGCCAGCCAAGGAATGAACTACCTGCAAACGAAATTTTTGGAATGTTTGCCCCTTGATTTACAATATCTGTTTCACTTTCTAAAACAATTTTTTCTCCGTATAACGCAGTAAATTTATTTTGTGTTCCATTTTCACTCTTCACCAATTTTCCACTCGTGTCAAATCGATTATAAGGCGTTTGTTTTGTAGGTTTTGTTTCGGTGTATTGCTTGTCTTGGTTAAAATATAGTTGATATTGAACGTCAATTTGTAATTCAGAATTTATTTTCAACTTCATCACTGGAAGTTGCCCTTCATCTTCTATTGTATCAATTTCAGAAACAACAAATTTATCCCTAACAACTTCTCCATTTTCGGCACTAACTCCGTAGTATGGAATGTTCGTTTCCGATAAGTCTAGTCGCTCAACTCGGTCACCTGCAATTTTTAGGTAGCAATTATCATTTGGAAGATATATATAGTATCCAAGAATATATTTTCCTGGGAAGGTTTTTGAAAGGTCAATATCTTCAAACTCAAATTCTTTTCCATAAGAAACAATTTTCGTTGCAGTATCAATTGTTTTTTCTTCACCTGTTGTTTTGTCGGTGTAGCAATATTCAATTCTTATTGTCTTTCTTGCAAATCTTAAATAATATTCACCCGAAGTTTTAAAGAAATCTAGTTCTTCGTTTTCCATTTTTTCTTTAAGATTAATTTCATTTCCACTATTATCAAGATATGTAACAAAATCATATCCCGCAAACTTATTAAATGTCGTTCCATTTAATGTTTTTAATTTCCCCTCGGCAAGGTTGTTATCGTAGGAATAAGTATCCAAAATGAAATAATCTTTCACCAAAATATAGCTGCCATCGGTGTTTAAAGTGACATTGTCACTGTTTTTTAAATTTTCTGTTTCATTTTTTGTGAACACGCAACTTGTGTTTGAACTTTCATTTTGAATGTAATTTTTTGGATTGTTTGGACTGATTATAAACTTAATTTTAACAATTCCGGTGTTTATCAAATATGGTAATCTACCATTAATTTCATCATCAACATTCCAAACGTTTGAATTTGCTTTTGTTATAAATGCACTTGCATCTTCAATTCCATTGCCGTCAAAAGTGTAGCCAACAGTTATTTTAACAAATGAAGAAAGCCAATTTGTTTCTTTCACTTCGGTATATTTCCCGTAGTAAACGTTATTGTTTGTATCATTCGTTCCATAAAGGTTTGAATAACAATTCTTAATTGTTGTGTTTATTTTTTCTCCAACAATTCCATATTTTTCAGAACGAAATCTTTCTTGAACATATCCACTTTCGGTTAAAGCAATGTTAGTCAAATCGAAACAATCAGCAATTGTAACACCGCTTGTTTGCCCAGCAATTGAACCAAAATAGGTTGCACTTACGCTATCAATTTTCGAAATACACTCACTAATTGTTTTTCCGTTTGCCATTCCTGCAATCGAGCCAGCATAGGTGCCAGAAGCTAAGCTTCCTTGAATCAAAATATTACTAATTTTTGCATAGGATGCTCCCACAAGCCCGCCAACATATTTTGTGCCTGAAATATTAACATTGACTAAATTAACATTTTTAAGTGCGTTGTCGTTTCCATTTCCAACATAGCCAAAAAGCCCAACATAGCTTTCATTTAAAGTGGAAGAAAACACTACTGTTCCAGAAGAATAATATTTTTCCAGAATTAACGATTGAATATCGTCTTTTCCACTAATTGTTAAATTTTTGATAATATGTCCTTGACCATCAAAAGTGCCACAATATTGTTTGTCGGAATTAAAACCAATTGGAATAAAATTTTCTACTCCCGCAAAATCAATATCAGCCAAAAGAGTTATGTTTGCATTTGTTTTTCCGTCAATATTCACCTTATAGGCAACATACACTAGTTGTTCTAGTGTTGCAACTTTATAATTTCCGTTATCATCAAGTTCATAATCTTTTTTTGAAATTTCTGTTGAAGCAACAAGATTTAATGGTTTAAGCACGCCATCTTCATTAAGTTTTTCAATGAAAACAGGTGTTAATTTTATTTTAACAACATCAGCCCAAGAAAATGGGAAATACATTTTAAACGTTGATTTTCCAAAGACAAATTGACTAATTTCGTTATTATTAGAATCTAGCCCTAAAATTGTCCAACCAACAAAATCATATCGAGTTGTGTTTGTCACAGAAGCATAATCCTCTGTGTTAATTTCAAAATAAACTTTGTTTCCCTTTTCTATTTTGTTTGCATAATCATATCGCTCATTTTTTGCGATATTCCCATTTTCATCATAATACGACAAGAATATTCCCGGTGCTTGATAAAGCAAATAGAATGTGTTGTTTAAATAATATTCGCTCCCTTGGTCAATTGCATTGCCATAGGAAGATTTTTGACAATTATCTTGAAGCAATAGTTCATTTAAACCATCCAGGTTTTGCTCGGTAAACAAGAAATTTTCAGTTGCAGAATAACCAGAAACATCTTTAAAATTTTCAACGTTATTTATTCCACTTAAATCTGCGCTAACTTTTTTTGTTCCGTTTTCCAAATCTCCAAGGAAGAATAGTGTTTTCACGCCAAAATTATAATTTCCGCACCAAAGGCCAT
>CAYXET010000097.1:0-3393 GCA_964464025.1 uncultured Christensenella sp.
TTAGATCGTTCGGTTTTTCCTTTTCCCAAAAACAACAAGTGTTTTCGGGAGCCCTGTGTGTGCCCCTAAACGCTTTCTTTTTTTATTGCAAAAAATGTGTTACTACGAACCATTTAGCTTTTATTTTGGTGGTTGAAATTAATATTAAAGGGTTTTGGGGAGTTGCGATGCAATAGATAAAAATATGTTAATAGTAAGAAAATGTGTGAAAAATTTTTGAAATTTAAAAATTTGTGATATAATGGATAGCGTGGAAAGAAAATCGAAAAAAATTTTGTTTACAATTTCATATATTTTGGTCATTATAATTGGCATTTGGCTGCTTATTGACTATCTTTTTGGTGCAAAATTTCTAGATGTTAGCAAAACAATTTCAAAAATTTTAACGTTTGCAACATATTTTGTTCTTTGTATAAACGCTTTTTTCTTTACAAGAACAAAACGTAGCGGAATTTTTGGTTTTTTGCTTGCAATTTTTGCAATTTTAATTGCAATTTGTTTGTTTATAAAATAATTAAACAATTTTTATCTAATTTTTGACTACATTCTTTTTTTAAGTTGCTTTTGTGTGATAAAAATGTTATATTTATTATGAAAAACTTATAATTTTAATCAAAACTTATAGTTTTAAAAAATTTATTGTTTTGAGTAAAACTAATAAGTTTAAAACAAAACTTTTAAATTGATTAAAACTTTTAGGTTAATCAAAATTATGAATTAAAGCAAAATTTATGATTTTAAATTCACACTAAATAAAACTTTTAATTTAACAAAAGTTTTAAAATAGGTGGAACTATAATTTTATTCAAAAGTTTAAAAATTAAGCAAAAATTTTTGGAAGATTAGAATAGAGATTAAAAAATTGAAGGAGAGAAAAATGAAATTTAATAAACTTTATCTTTTAATAGGGATTTTATATTTAAGTGGATTTGTGATGATTTTGCTAAACTTTTTAACAAAATATCTAAATCTTTCGGCTCTTTGCGTGTTGTCTGTTGCAAGCGTTTTGTTAACAATTTGTCTTGCTAAGTCGTGTAAACAACAAAATGCGATAATAAACAGCCAAGTTGAAGAAATTATTATGGAAATTGCCATGCAAGATGGCGAAGAAAAATATGTTGTGCAAAAGCCAAAGCAAAAGGGCTTTAAGCGATTGGTTGAATTTTACAAAATATATTCCCCAGCAATTTTAAGTGCTGTTGCAGCGGGTGCGTTCATTTTTATGCTAATAATGTTTTTGATAAAAATGTAATTTTTGCTTGAAACTAGTTTCTTTGAATTGATTTTGCCAGATGTCTCTTTATTATATATGTGTGAATTTTATATAAATTTTATTTTGAGTAAGATATTTAAAGTTTTTTAGTGAATTTTTCTTTTAAAGGGTAAATTTTTGTTTTTGCTAGAATGTTTTTATTTTTGATATTGACAAAAATCAATTTATATGTTAAATTTTATATGAAAAACGAAGGGAAGAAATTTTACAACTAAAATTTAGGAGAAACTTATGAAATTAGAAAATTTTGTTCAAGAAATTGAGAACTCGGACTTTTTTAAGTTTAACAAAATGCGTGCCGAAACTAAAAGCTATGATTTTGGAAACGAAGACCAAGAACTTTTGGCTGATTTATATTATCTTTTGAAATCGGGGAACAGAAGTTTGATTGATTTTTCAAAAAGCGTTGTTGAAAACTATGTTGACATCAAGAACGTGAAAGAAGACCATTTTGCAACAGAAGACGATATTTGGTGCCCATTTGTTGTGTCTGAAAATTTAGCAAAAGAAGAAAAGAAAAATGTTATAGACCTAGGTAAAAATTTTCGAAAATATGTTGAAAAACAAGAAAGAGAAGAAAATTTGTTAAAACTTTAAACAGCCACGTGCTGTTTTTTTGTTAAAATCATTGAAAAACACAAAAATTGAAAAATATTTAAAAAATAACAAAAAAATTAATTGTTATAAACTTTTTTTTGTGATATAATAAAGTGTTTTATGGGCAATTATGAAAAATTGCTAAAATTATTTAAGGAGATATTATGAAATACACAAAAGAATTATTAGAAAAAAATCAAGTGAAATTTGTTGTTTCAATTTCAAAGGAAGAGTGGGAACATTGCCTTGAACATTCCTATGAACACAACAAAGAAAAATTTACTGTTGGCGGATTTAGAAAGGGTCATGCACCAAGAAATATCATTGAAAAGAACTATGGTGAATATGTTTTTTATGACGATGCAATAAATCATGCTTTTGGTCACAACTACAACGAAATTTTAGACAAAGAGTTAGACGTTGAACCTGTTAGCAGCCCAAGCGTTAACATTTTAGATATTAAAGACGGGCTAAAATATGAAATTGTTGTTGAAGTTAAACCAGAAGTTGCTTTGGGAGAATATAAAAATCTTGAAGTTGAAAAAGAAAAGTGCGAAGTGTCTGGCGAAGAAATTGAAGCTGAACTAAAAAAAGCACAAGACAAAGCAAGCAGACTTGTTGAGGTTGACCGAGAAATTAAACTTGGCGACACGGCAACAATAAATTTTGTTGGCTCTGTTGATGGCGTTAAGTTCGACGGCGGAAAGGCGGAAAATTATGACCTAGAAATTGGTTCTCACTCGTTTGTTGACACATTTGAAGACCAACTTGTTGGGTTGAAAAAAGGCGACAATAAAGATGTTGTTGTTACATTCCCAAAAGAATATCCAGCTGAAAATTTAGCAGGGAAAGAAGCACATTTTGATGTTTGCGTGAATGTTGTTCGTGAAAAACAATCGCCAGAAATCGACGATGAATTTGCAAAAAATTATAGCGAATTTGAGTCATTAGAAGAATATAAAAAAGATATCGAAAAAAAGTTATTGGAAGCAAAAGAAAAAGACGCAATGTTTAAGGCTGAAGATGAACTTGTTAACAAAATTGTTGACCTTGCAACAGTTGAAATTTCTGAAACACTAATTGAAAATCAAACTGAAGAGTTCATTAAACAATTTGAATACAGACTAATGTATCAAGGGTTAAAACTTGAAGACTATTTGAAAATGACAGGTTCGAATATGGAAGAATTAAAAGCATCAAGAAGAGAAGATGCAATTAAAACTGCAAAAACAAAATTAGTTTTGGCTGAAATTTGTAAACGAGAAAAAATTGAAGTTTCTGAAGAAGAATTGAAAAATAAAATTGAAGAAATGGCAAATGCCAGAAACATTGAAATTGCCGAATTTAAAAAAGGGTTGTCGGAAGAATTTACTAATCGAATTTATGGGCAATTGTTAACCGACAAATTATTTGCTTTTTTAACACAAAACAATAAAATTGCCTAGTTATATTTAGTTTTTTTAGGGAAAATATATTATAAAGGAGATAAAAATGTTAGTTCCAATGGTCGTTGACCAAACAAG
>CAYXET010000098.1:0-3370 GCA_964464025.1 uncultured Christensenella sp.
TTTTGATTGATTTCGTTCAAAATTTTTGCAACTTCGCCAATAGATTCTTTAATTTTCTTTGATGTTTCTTTGTTAACTTTCAAAATAACCTTGTTTGAAGATTTTATCATCTTAATTGGGTCTGGATGTTCAATTTTATAGCCGTCTTCGGTTATATAGTTTGTTCCAACATAGGATGTGTAAATTTTATATCCTTTTGGAAGAGTGTCTAGCAATGTTTGCAAGTTGTTATATATTCTTCCGTCTTCATAACTAACAACTCGGCTTAGTTCCTTGTTGATTTCTTCTGCACTATACTTTGTTGGGTTCGACCTGTGATAGTCATAGCCAATCACCGATCCAGCAATTGTCAAACCCAAAATTCCGGTTGCTAAGCGTTTTGCTAGTTTTGCTTTTTTTTCTTTTTTCTTAATAATCACTTCAACGTCGTTTTGCAAAACTAATCCTCCTCGATTTTTTGTTTGTATAAAGCCAAAACTTCTTCGGCTAGGTTTTTGTTTGTGACAACCCTAAGATTTTCTTTATGGCTGTTTGAAATAAGCTCAAACACAACAACCTCGTTTTCACTCATTCCCAAAATTTTTGTTACTGGTTTTAAAATTGAAAATATTCGACCCAAAGCAACAATTGTGCCCAAAACATAAAATTCTTGTTTTTCTTTCAAGGCGTTCAAAACTTCAATTTTTTCGCACTTTTGGTCGAGTAATTTTTCTTTTAAGGTTTTCATAACAAAATTTTAAGATATTTTTTCTAATTTGTCAATATTAAATTTATTTTATCTTTTAAAATTAATATTGACTAAACCAACGTTTTATGATATTATTCATAACATAAGAGCGAAAAATAAAAAATTGCAAATAGTTTTGGTTTGGTTAATTTTTGTTAGAATAGTCAGCATAAAATTGAAATTGCTTAAAAATTGAAAAATAACAAATGTTTTTGGGGGAGAAAATGAAAGTTAAATCTTTATTTATAAAAGCAAAGGATCTTGCAGTTAAACTTACAACTTTTGATGAAAGCAAGCACCTAAAACGTCAAGTTGGTCTTGTTACTTCTTTGTTGATAACTTTGTTGCTTATAATCGCTTCAATTGCGATTTTATCCTATTCGCTTTATCCTTTAATTTTTGTGCCTGTTGCTTTTGGAGCGCTAGCTGTGACAAATGTTGGGTGTGTTATTTTCAATTCTGTTTTTGTTGCGCCAATTTTGATTGTTGGTTCACTTGCGATTGATATCATTTCAATTCCTTGCCAACTTTTAATTAATGGAATTAAAAAATTATTTAAAAAAGGAAATAAAATTGACGATATTTCAAACAAAAAACAAAAAAATAAATTAAATTCTTCTAAAAACTTGAAAAGCAATTGTCAAGAGAACAAGAAAAAAGATTATAGTGAAGAAGGTGTGCAATATTGTTTGCTTGATTGCGAAGAAAAAAAGATTACAAGAGTTTCAAATAAGGAAAAGCAAAAAACAAAAAATTTAAAAAATCAAACTAATTTTGATGTTGAAAATAGCTTATAACCACAATTTTGTGGTTTTTTATTTGTAAAAAAATTGTTTTGCTAACAAAAATTGCTAAAATAAGCAATATAAAAAAAGAGTAAGATTTATTTTGTAGCATACAATAATTGTGTATGTGGGAATTTTGCTTATATTTTGAAAAGGGACAAATTAAATTTATTAATAAAATTAAAAATCGCCTACAAAAAGTTTTTAAAAGGTATAGAGGGGTTGTGATTTTATTCGAAAATGAAAACAAACTTCTTGTTGCCACAGGTGAAGATGAAAGCGCGTCTATATTTGTCTATAAATATTTATATAATTATATAACTAATATAATTTATACCCACTACAAAACTCTTGAACTAAGCAAAATTGACGCAAGGTTGTTTAATAATAAGACATTTGAATTTATTATCAAACAAATTCTTTTTTGTTTTGACGAAGAGTTTGATAAAAGCATAATAAAACAAAATTTGATTTTAGACGAAAACTTATCATTGCAAGGATTTTATAATTTCAAACTAAATGAATTGAAACAAAAATGGGAAAGGCTTGTTGAATTGATTGATACAAATTCAAGTTTGCTAAAAAATTATGTGGTGAATGTCGATTTGGTTCGCTTTTTGCTTTCGGAATTAAATCCAAAAATAGAAAGTGTTTGTTTGCATCACGATGGAAAAAAATATTTTTTAAGAACAATTGAAAATGAAAAATTAATTTTGGATAATAAAAATTTCAGCCAAAAGCAATCTTTTGAAAATATGTTAAAAAATTTAATTTTTCTTTCACCCAAAAAAATTATTCTTTGTTTTGACACAAAAAATAAAGATTTTCAAATTTTTAAAGATGTTTTTGCTGAAAAATTGGCTTAGAAAATTAATTTTAAGTTTTAAAAGGGCTAAAAAACGCAGGAAAATGGCGGATTTCCTCTGAAAAACAAAAAAAATAAAAAAATTTTAAAAAATTTGTAAAAAACACTTGATTTTTATTTTTTTTAGAGTATAATAGTTTTTGCGTTCAATCGCAGAGCACAAATTAAACAAAAAATAATGGTCTTTTAAGATTTTAAATTTAGTTTAAAATTCGCTTAAAATTTGGCTTAAAAAAATTTTTAAAAATTTTTAAAAAAAATTAAAAAAATAGTTGACAAGCCAAATTTAATGTGATAGAATAGCAAAGTCAATCGGTCATACCGAAAGACAAACGCACATTGACAACTGCATATTTTAGATAGAACGATATCAAATATCAAAATGTTATAACAATAACGTGTAAATAAAGTATCTTCAAAATTTTAAAGGTTATGCCTTTTTAATTGCGAAACAATTTACGCTGAGTTAATAAAATTAACAATAAATTATCTAAAGCAAATTATTTATTATAATTGCTAAGGAAGAACGTATACGATCAAGCTATAAAGAGCGTATGGTGGATGCCTTGGCACTTGGCGCCGACGAAAGACGTGATAAGCTGCGATAAGCTACGGGGAGTTGCAAATGAACCTTGATCCGTAGATTTCTGAATGGGGAAACCCACTAGCATTAGTCTGCTAGTGTCATATACACGAATACATAGTGTAATGAAGGGAACGTAGGGAACTGAAACATCTAAGTACCTATAGGAAAAGAAAGTAAATAAACGATTACCTAAGTAGTGGTGAGCGAACGGGTAAGAGCCCAAACCAAATTTGCTTGTCAAATTCGGGGTTAGGACTAACATAAGGACTAAACAAGAATAGTTGAACATGATTGGAAAATCGGACGAAACAGAGTAATAGTCTCGTAAGCGAAATTTTTGTTTTACCAGTTAGTATCCAGAGTAGCACAGGACACGTGGAACCCGGTGTGAATGTGGGAGGACCATC
>CAYXET010000099.1:0-3323 GCA_964464025.1 uncultured Christensenella sp.
TTTTTGTGCTTTTTTGCTTATTTTTTGTATATAATCTTTAATTATTTCAGCAAGGCAGATTGTCACATAGTTTTTAATTTCGGTGTTGATTGGGTCAAATTGTTCGGTGAAAATTGATGTGTAAAGCCCCATATCTTTATTAAAAAATTTAACACCTTCTGTGCTGTCAATTTCAATGTGAGTTTTAATTAAACCATATTTTCCCAAAAAAGTTTGTTTTTTATAGCCTTTAATTTTTTTTACTTTGTTAGAAATTTCAAATAATAAATCACTAAATTCGTTCATTTTAAAATTATTGTCAAAAAATTTAAAAAATAAGCAAAAAACTGTTGATTTTTTTGTTTGCTTGTGGTATATTATTAAAGATTTTATAAAAAAGGGGTAAATTATGCCAAATATTAAGTCAGCAAAAAAAAGAGTAAGAGTTATCGAGAAAAAACAAGAAAATAACAAAGTTCAAAAAAGTGAACTTGGCACATATATCAAAAAATTCAAAAAACTATGTGTTGAAGATGCTAACAAAGCAAAAGAAGAATATGCTAATGTTGTTTCTGTAATTGACAGTGCAGAATCAAAAGGCGTTATCGACAAAAACAATGCCGATAGAAAGAAATCTCGACTTGCTATTTTGTTAAACAAAAGCTTATAATATTCCTATAACTAGGAATTTTTGCGTCCGTAGCTCAGTTGGATAGAGCATCGCCCTTCTAAGGCGAGGGTCAGGGGTTCGAATCCCTTCGGACGCACCATAGTGGGGTGTAGCCAAGCGGTAAGGCAACGGACTTTGACTCCGTCACGCGTAAGTTCAAATCTTGCCACCCCAACCAACTAAACCAGCCCCCCCCGCAGGGGGCTGGTTTTTTGTTTTGCACCCTTGCTTTTTGGGGCAAGATTTGTGCGTTGACGAAGTCAACGCAAACGCCTTGCGTTTAACTTACGCAACCCATAGGGAGCGATAAAACATATTTTTAAATTTTTTTTATTTTTTTTGAAAAATTTGTTGACAATTTATTTTTAAAGGTTTACAATATTAACAAAGGTCAAAGAAAGTCAAACTTTTAGGAGGTGATTAAATTGAACAATTTAAGTGATATGATTGAAGAATTTATTTTAAGCACAATTGGGCAAGATGATTCGTTAAATTTAAGTCGAAATGAACTAGCAAATTTTTTTAATGTGTCACCAAGCCAAATAAACTATGTTCTTTCAACACGTTTCAACCTAGACCGTGGCTTTTTAACTGAAAGCAAACGTGGTGGCGGGGGATATATTGTGTTAAAAAAAGTAAATTTAGACAATAATATTTCGTCGATTATAAAAAATCTTAATCCGAACCTAGATTATCAAACGTGTAACAACATTTTGATTAATTTGCTAAATAACGCCTACATCACCGAAGATGAGTTTTATATAATCGATAGTGCGATTAGTCCAAAGTCTTTGGCTTCGCCTTTTAAAATTGAAAATAGTTTGAGATATAACATTTTCAAAAATATTTTAATTAAAATTAATAACAGGGGGAAATAAATATGAAATGTGATAAATGTAAAACAGCAGAGGCTAATTTTCATAGTGTAACAAACATTAACGGAAAAATTAGCGAAAAACACTTATGTGAAAAATGTGCAAGAGGAGAAAGAGAATTTAATTCTTTGAAAGATAATTTTCTAGATTTTGATTCGCATCGAAGTTTTTTTGATGATATGATGAGTGATTTCAAAACCACGCTATCATATTTCACAAGTCCAAGGCTTTCAAGCTTTTTTGATGACGACTTTTTTAAAGATGAAATCAATTTGATTGAAAGCGAAGAAAATTCTGAAAACAAACGATCTTTGCAAAAGGAAGAGAATAAAAGAAAACTTTCCGAAGAAGAAAAACAACAAATTGAACTAAATAAGTTGAATATTCAACTAAAAAAAGCCGTTGTTGAAGAGCGTTATGAAGACGCAATTAAACTTCGAGATAAAATTAAGGAAATAAAAAAAACACAAAAAAACTAGGCTTTTGATAAATTGAAAGTTTAGTAAAAAAATTAAAGGAGGAAGAGAAAATGTATTATAATATAAACGCAACAGAAGGTGTGAATGAAGTTTTGAAAAAGGCATCAAGTTTGGCGAAAAAATATAGCGGCGGCGAAGTTGCAACTGAACATCTTTTGTTTGGATTATGTGCTTTTAAGGATTGTAGAAGCAGCAAAATTTTGGCCGATAATGGCGTGACAAGTGATAAACTTGAGATTTTGCTTGCGCAAAACGGAGAAAATTCACAAGAAAGTGAAAGTTTCGATTTAACTCCAACAGCAAAACAAGTTTTTAGGGTTGCAAGTCAAGTTGCAATTGAACTTAAACACAATTTTGTTGGAACTGAGCACTTGCTTTTGGCTATTTTGCTAAGTGATGGCGTTGGTGTCAATTTGTTAAGAGACGTGTTTTCGTGCGATATCGACAAACTTCGAGAAAAAGTTCTAGACCAGTTGAAAGGTCAAGGTGAAAAGTTTGAAGAAAGAACGGAAAACGCAAGCGAACTTCCAAAAAATCTTTGTGAAATGGGAACAGACTTAACGCAAAAAGCAAAAGACGGCAAAATCGACAACATCATTGGCAGAGAAGAAGAAATTGACCGACTTATTGAAATTTTGTGTCGAAAAACAAAAAACAACCCCGTTTTGATTGGCGAAGCAGGTGTTGGGAAAAGTGCAATAGTCGAAGGCTTGGCACTTAGGATGATAAAAGGCAATGTGCCAGACGAATTGAAGAACAAAATCATTTTTTCGCTAGAACTTGGCGGATTAATGGCGGGAACAAAATATCGTGGGGCACTAGAAGAAAAACTTAAAGACGTGATTGAAACTATCACTAAAAACAAAAATATAATCACCTTTATTGACGAAATTCACACGCTAAGCCAAGCAGGAAGCGAAAAAGGCGAAATAAGCCCTAGTGATATGCTAAAACCATATCTTGCTCGTGGCGAACTTCAAACAATTGGGGCCACCACAACTGATGAATATCGAAAATTTATAGAAAAGGATAAGGCGCTCGAACGTCGATTTCAACCAATAATTGTTAATCCGCCAACAGTGGACGAAACAATTTTAATTCTAAAAGGGCTAAGAGACAGTTATGAAGCTTTCCATAAAGTTAAAATAACTGATAGCGCAATTATAAGTGCGTGCAAGTTGTCGGATAGATATATCACCGACAGAAATTTGCCCGACAAAGCAATAGATTTGATAGACGAAGCATCAAGCACAGCAAAAGTGAAATATGTTGAAAAACCAAAAGAAATTTTGGATATGGAACGAGAACTTCAAAGTTATG
>CAYXET010000100.1:0-3311 GCA_964464025.1 uncultured Christensenella sp.
AATCGCAACCCCCACAGCGCTAGGGTTACTTTTTTCGACAAAAAAGTAAGAATAATTTGATGTCGCCCAATCTTTTTATCGGTGAGTTTTAAATTATTGCCCATCAAAATTAAAATTAATTCTAACTTATTAATAATTTAAAAATTTAATTTAATTTAATTTAATCTATTTTTAGATTATTGCCATTAAAATTATTTTTAAATTAATCAACAAAATTATAGTCATCAACTGAAATTAAATTAGAAAAATCTTCACAAAGATTTGTTTGACTCAAATTTGTTTCGCCAGAACGTGTTTGGCTCGATTTTGAAAAATTTTTCGATTGCTTATTTCCAAGAGAAGAAATTAAATTTAGCATAAGTTGATTTTTGTCAACTCCAGAGTTATTAATCAATCCAATAAGTTCGTTATATCCATTATTTTGCCCAAAAGAATTTAGCATTTTTGCAAGATTATTAATTCCAAAATTGCCATTAGCTAAATTTTTGTCATTTTCACTTAAATTGTTGCCACCAGTTGAACTTTTTGCATCGTTTTCGTTTGAAAAACTTGCATTATCTTTCATATTATTCCCGTTTGAAAAACTTGAATTGTCTTGCATTTTATTTTCATTCCCGTAGGTGCGGTGATAGTTGTTGAACATCTCTTCAACGATTGGATTATATGTTTTATTATTGTAATTATTAAAATAATTTTGCATAAAATTCTCCTTTATTTTGTCATATTATTATATGATTTCATATATTAATTTAGACGATAAAAGGAGATTTTTTATGGATTTTGAAAATTTTTGTAATAATAAGCAACAAAAAGAAATTTTGCAAAACCTTGAGCAAAAAGGTGGTGAAGAAAATGTTAAAAAATTGCTTGATAGATATAAAAACAAATCAAGCGAAGAACTTTATGCCGAGTTGCTTAAACTTGCTAAAACTGAAAAAGAAAAAGGGAACTTGACCGAAAAACGGTTAAACCACATTTATAACACTCTTTCGCCTATGCTAAGTGAAAATGAAAAAGAAAAATTAAAAAATTTAATGAAAATTATAGGGTGATTATGAACAAAATTGATCCAAAATTACTAAATGTTTTTCTTTTGGAAAACTGCGAAAAAAGTGTGGAATGTGTGGTATATTCTAATAATTTTTTGAAAACAAAAAAGAGTTTAGAAAAATTTAGATTTATTGAATTTCCGTTTATAAACGCTTTTGGACTTATTCTTAACAAATCAAACATATTAGACGTGGCCGAGTTTAATCACGTTAACTACATAGCTTCAGGGGCGAAAGTTTTTGCACAAATTAATGTTGCAAAAGAAATTGTGGACGTTGAAAGTTTATATCAACAAAAAATTTTTGGTGAAAACATCACCGTCGCGGTTATCGACACGGGAATTTATCCGCATTTAGACTTTATTTTTCCAAAAAACCGAATTATTGCCTTTAAAGATTTTGTTAACGGCAAAACCTATCCCTACGACGACAATGGCCACGGGACTTTTGTTGCGGGGGCTCTTTGCGGTGGTGGAGTCGTTAACAAAAAATATATGGGCGTTGCGCCAAAGGTTAATGTTGTAAGCCTAAAAGCGTTGAACAGCAATGGCGAAACCGGAGCGCTTACAATTTTGGAGGCTATACAATGGATTTTTGATAATAGAAAAAAATATAACATCAAAGTTGTTTGTATGAGTTTTGGGGCAAATCCGCTAAGAACGAGTGACCCATTAAAGCGTGGAGCTGAAAGACTTTGGAATGACGGAATTGTTGTTGTGTCGGCGGGTGGAAATAGTGGGCCCGAAGGCGAAACAATCAAAAGCCCGGGAATATCGCCAAAAATAATAACTGTTGGAGCCCTAGACGACCATCGAAACGAAAATGACGAGTTTGATGAAAAGTTGTTTTCTGTGGCAGAATTTTCTTCCCGAGGGCCTGCATTTAGTTTTTTAAAGCCCGATTGCCTTGCAAGTGGAGTGAACATTAAAGGGCTAAAAAATTCTAAGGAATTGTTCACAAAAATGAGTGGAACAAGTGTTTCAACGCCAATTGTTGCTGGTGTTTGTGCCCTTATTTGCGAAAAATATAGTGGAATTTCGCCAAACAGGGTGAAATATTTGCTTTTGAAAAATGCACAAACTCTTACAAAAAATCGTTTAGAAGAGGGTTATGGAATAATAAATTCAAATGTTTAAATTTTTATTTTGCTAACTTATAAATTTCATTTGACAATATAAGGAAGATTGTGTATAATAAACACGAAAATTTTATGTATTTTCACATATTTTTTTATTGTTATTTTAGGAGAATTTTATGAGCGGACATAGCAAATTTAGTAATATTAAGCATGTTAAAGAAAAAATGGATGCAAAACGAAGTCAAGTTTTTACAAAAATAGGAAAGGAAATTGCCGTTGCGGTTAAAATGGGCGGAAGTGACCCAAATTCTAATCCAAGGCTTTTTTCTGCAATAGCAAAGGCAAAAAGCAACAATATGCCAAACGATAATATTATGCGTTCAATAAAAAAGGCATCTGGTGAATTAGGTGGCGGGGTGTATGAAGAAATCACCTATGAAGGCTATGGTGCGGGTGGAAGTGCTGTGATTGTTGAAGTTTTAACTGACAATAAAAACCGAACTGCTGGCGATGTTCGTCATATTTTTGATAAATTTGGTGGAAGTCTTGGTTCTAATGGCTGTGTTTCATATATGTTCAGTCGAAAAGGCGTTATTGTGATTGAAAAAACCGAAAATCTTTCGGAAGAAACTCTTTTTGAAATGGCACTTGAATGTGAAGCCGATGATGTTGTTGATGATGGTGATGTTTTTGAAGTTTTTACTTCTCCAGAAAATTTCCAAGCTGTTCAAGATGCTTTGAAAGAAAAAGGGTTGAGTTTTTTAAGTGCGAACATCGAGTTTGTTCCAAACAGTTATATAGATTTGGATGAAAAACAACTTATTAGTTTTGAAAAGATGATTGAGATGTTGGAAGGGAATGATGATATTCAGGATGTTTTCCACAACGTAAATTCGCTATAAAAAACGGCGCATCGCGTTGTTTTGCCGACGCTTTACACGTGGTCATTTTTTGCGATAAGCATATATGAAGAGATTGCAACACAGAGAGGTGGCGATGCCACGCGCTGCTTGTTTTTTCTAGCGAATTTAGTGCTATATAAATACTAGCTTAAACGGCACATCGCGTTGTTTCTGGAAAAGCACCATTTGGGCACCTATAAGGTCTGCAACTCTTTTCAAAAGGGTTGTTTTTTATTATAGGGGCATAAAAAACCTTTGAAATTTGTTTGCTTTTTGTTTTAA
>CAYXET010000101.1:0-3196 GCA_964464025.1 uncultured Christensenella sp.
GGAAAGAAAACATTAAGATTGATGAAGATATGCGTGAACACACAAGTTTTAGAATTGGTGGGCGGGCAAAAATTATGTTTTTTCCGAAAACACAAAAAATGCTTGAAAAAACATTAAAATTTTTGGCAAAAAAGAAAATTGACTATGTTGTTTTGTCAAATGGCACAAATGTTTTGATAACAAAAGACCAAGACGTTGTTTTAAATCTTACAAAATTAGACAAAATTTGCGTTATGGATGAAAAAGTTATGTGCGATTGCGGAGTTTCGCTTTTCAAGTTGAATAAATTTTTGTGCGACCATTCGCTTTCGGGGCTGGAACTTACTTATGGAATTCCCGGAAGTGTCGGTGGTGGTGTGGTGCAAAATTGCGGCGCTTATGGGCTGAATTTGAGTGATAAAATTGAATGTGTGTGGTTTTTTAATGGTGAAAAAATAGTTAAAAGAAAAAGAGATGAATTAGCTTTTGCCTATCGCACAAGCGAGTTTAAAAATCACCCTAATTTTGTGGTCACAAAGGTTAGTTTTTGTTTAGAAAAGGGGAATAAAATTGAAATTGAAACAAAAATGAATGAGATTTTAAGTTTAAGAAAAGAAAAGCAACCCTATGAATATCCAAGTGCGGGGAGTGTGTTTAAGCGTTCGGACGGAGTGATTGTTAGCAAACTTATTGATGAACTAAACCTTAAAGGTTTCAGAATTGGCGGAGCAATGGTCAGCACAAAACACGCAGGTTTTATTGTGAACTATGATAACGCCACAAGTGACGATGTTTTGATGCTTATTGAATATGTAAAAAATCGTGTTAAAACCAAAAAAAATATTGATTTAGAAACCGAAATTGTGATATTATAGAACTATGAGATTATTATATGACGAACACACGCACACAATTTTTAGCCACGGAACGGGGACAATTGAAGATAATGTGATTTGGGCAAAAAAGAAGGGACTAACAAAAATTGGGATAACCGACCACGGCTTTGAGCACTTGTGTTATGCTGTTAAAAGAAAAAATCTTCCATTTATGAAAAGTGAATGTGAAAGATTAACAAAAAAATATGGAATTCAAGTTCTTCTTGGCGTTGAAGCAAACCTTTTAAACGAAAAAGGTGATATAGACGTTAAAAACGAAGATATGAAATATTTGGACTATATCATTATGGGATATCACAAACTAATCAAGCCAAAATTTGGTCAGATTTTGTTTGGGATTAAAACAAAAATTTTCAAAAATAAGAAACAGATTGAAAAAACAACTGATGCTTATATTAAAGCCATTGAAAGATATAATATAAAGTTTTTAACACATCTAAATTATGGAACAAAAGTGAATGTTCCGCGCCTAGCAGATGCTTGCAAGAAAAAAGGTGTTTTGATTGAACTTAATGGGAAAAGAATTTGTTTTGATGAAAAAGAAATTGCTTATATGAAAAAAATTGGCACGAAGTTTATTTTAAGTTCAGATGCGCACAGCAAAGAAAAGGTTGGCGAAACAAACCTTGGGTTTAATTTTATTGTTAAAAACAACATTGATATTAAAAATGTTGTTAATTGTGAGTGAAAATGTCGTTTATACAAGATTGCAAAATAGAATTGATAAATAGAAATTTAAAAAATAGTAACCTAAACTGTTTAAGTTTTTTATACGGTCTTTTTTTGGTCACCGGTGAAATCAACATAAAAACAAAGCAAATTGAAATTTTTTCAAGTTTTAGTGAAACATTTTCGGTTTTAAATTTTTGCTTGAAAAGTTTGAAACACGACGAGGCTGAACTTGAACTTGATGAATCAGATTTTTTGGCTGAAAAATATAAATTCTCTCTTTCAATTGAAGCAAGCAAGCAACTTTTGGATGAATTTGTTTATAAAAAAGATTGCAAGTTTAATGACGACCTTGTTAAAAATCCAAGTCAGAAAAAAGATTTTTTGAAAGCTGTATTTTTGGCTTGCGGAACGGGTAACATTAGTTTGAACAACGACGAAAGCGGATATTTGCTTGAACTTGTTATCAAAAATGAAAGCTTAGCGCGGGAAATTGCTGCACTTGTTTCGGAAGAAGGATTTTTCCCAAAAACAATTGATAGAAAAAATCAAAAGGTGATTTATTTTAATCGTTTCGACGCGATTTGTGATTTTTTTGCTTATCTTGGCCTTAACAGCGCCGTGCTTGCACTTAATAATGAAAATATTTTAAGAGAAATGAGAAATAACATTAACAGACAAAATAATTGCTATGAAGCAAATGTTTCAAAAACAATTAATGCAAGTTTAAAGCAAGTTGAAGCAATAGAGTTTATCGACAAAACTATTGGGATAGAAAATCTTTCGGTTGAATTGCGAGAAATTTGTTTGTTGCGGCTTGCAAACAAAGAAGAAAGCCTTGAAAATCTTGTTAAACTTATGGACGGAAAAATTTCGAAAAGTGGACTTAATCATAGGCTTAACAAAATTATTAAAATTAGCGAAAATTTAAAAGACAATTTTTAAAAGTTGTCTTTTTTCATTTAAAAACAAAAATTTTTGTGATATAATAAAACTATGGATAAAAATTTTGTGCACTTACACCTTCACACAGAATATAGTTTGCTTGATGGTGCTTGTAGGATTAAAGATGTTGTGAACAAGGCAAAACAGTTGAATATGCCTGCTCTTGCCATGACTGACCACGGAAATATGTTTGGCGCAATTAACTTTTTTGATGCGTGTGTTAGTTTGGATGAAGACTATTATAAAGAACACGGACATCCGATTGTAAAACCTATTTTTGGTTGTGAATTTTATTTGTGCAATGACCTAACAAACAAAGAAAATCGTGAATATGCACATTTGATTTTGCTTGTTAAAGATGAAGTTGGATATAGAAACATTTCAATGCTAAACACCATTGCTTTTCGTGATGGGTTTTATTATAAACCACGAATAGACTATAAAACGCTTGCAAAATATAGCAAGGGTCTAATTTGTTTGTCGGGCTGTCTTGCGGGCGATATCCCCAAATTTCTTTTAAAGGGTTTCGACGAGGAAGCATTTAAACTTGGGCTAGAACTAAAAAAAATGTTCGATGACGGCGATTTTTACATTGAACTTCAAAATCACTATCTTCAAGATGATGTTGTTGTTCTTCCTAAACTAAAAGAGCTTGCAAAAAAACTGAATGTTAAAACTGTTGCAACAAACGATTGCCACTACATTAA
>CAYXET010000102.1:0-3113 GCA_964464025.1 uncultured Christensenella sp.
TTTTCGAAATGTTGTCAACATACCACGCACCCGTGCCTGCAAAAGTGAATGTTGCGATTAGCAAAAAAATCATTGTAATCAACATTGGAATTCTTTTTGTTCGTCTCATAAAATTCTCCTTAACTTGTTAGTATCAAGTTTATTGCAAAATTATTTAAACAAAAGTTATTCTTGCGAAATAACATTTGCTATTGATACCTTAATTATACATATTTTTCCTCGTTGTGTCAATAATTTGCAACAAAAATTAATTGATTTAATTAAATTTTATTTTATTTTATTTTATTTTTAATGAGCAATAATTTAAAACATTTTAATTTTTAAAGGGCAAAAATTTAAAACATTTTAATTTTTAATGAGCAATAATTTAAAAATTATTTTTTAATTAGCAATAAATTAAATTAAATATTTAAATTATTAATAAGTTAGAATTATTTTTAATTTTAAGGAACAATAATTTAAATTGGGCGATAAAAAGATCGGGTGTTATCAAATTATTCTTACTTTTTGGCTTTACTTTTTAGGGCTAAAATTACAAAAAGCATCTTTTAATGAAGCAATAAAATATGCTAAAAATACAACTAATCCAATGAAAATTTTTTGATATACGCTAATTTCACTAAACATAAAGAACGAATTAGGCAAAATTATTAATGCCAAAAGTGTTAATGTTATCATTCCCAAAACTAAAACTAATCGATAGGTGTTAAGTGGCGAGCACATTTTGAAAAGCAAAATTAGACCCACAAAAGTTATTGATAGTGACGCAATGGTCTCATAGCTTCCAGATTTAAACACAAATAAATCAAAAATATAGCACAATAGGAACGAAGTGAATAAAATTAAGCCATAAAAAATACTTTTAAATGCAACTTTATTTATAAATTTCCCCTTAATTTTTTCATTATTTGGCTGCAATGCTAAACAAAACGAAGGTATCCCTATTGCAAAATTTTCAAGCAAGATTATTTGGTTTGGTGTGAATGGATAGTTAATTCCAACAATCAAGCAAAAGATTGTTAAAAGGAAGGTGAAGAAAGTTTTCATTAAAAACAAACTTGCAGAATTTACAATATTGTTCACAACTCTTCTTCCCTCGCCAACAACGGTCGGAAGATTAAGAAAGTTGTTGTCTAGCAAAACAAGATGGCTTACATTTCGTGCTGCTTCACTTCCACTTGCAACTGAAATTGAACAGTCGGCTTCTTTTAGTGCCAAAATATCATTCACTCCGTCTCCTGTCATTGCCACATTGTGCCCAGCACGTTTCAAGGCTTTCACCAAAATTTGTTTTTGTTCGGGGCTAACTCGACCAAAAATATTGTAGGAGTCGGCAATTCGTTCAACTTCTTCGTTTGTCATTCCCTCTAGGCTGATATATTTCTCCGCACCCAAAACGCCAACTTTTTTGCTTATTTCGCTAACAGTAACGGGGTTATCTCCACTTATTATCTTAACCTTAACATCATTTTCGTTAAACCAAGAGATTGTTTGTTTTGCTTCACTTCGAATTCTCTCTTCAAGCGCAATCAAACAAATTGGATTAACTTCAAGCGGGACTTCTCCGTTTTTTATTTCATTTGCTTCACAAAGAACAAGCACTCTATATCCATTTTTGGCATAGTCGTCAACTAAAGATGATATTTTTTTATTTTTCACTTTCAAAACAAATTCCGGTGCCCCAAGAAAATAAGTCATTCCGTTTTCCAAAGTACTTGCACTATATTTTTTTTGCGAATTAAACTCATAAACTTTCGTTGAAGAGTAGACTTCATTTGTTCCAAAATAGTTTTTTAACGCATTAAAAGTTTGATTTTGCGTTTTTTGTGAACAAAGAAAAGAACTGAAAATATCTTTTAAGTTTTCTTCTTTTTTTAGCATTTTAACTTCTTTAACTTGCATATTCCCGTCGGTTATTGTGCCCGTTTTATCCAAACAAAGAACGCTTGCCCGGCTAAGCATTTCAATTCCGTATAAGTCCTGAACCAAAGTTTTTTTTCTTGCAAGTTTTATAACCCCAACTGCAAGTGCTAAACTTGTTAGCAAAAATAGCCCCGCAGGGATTAAACCAATCACCGAACCCGCCGATTTTGTGACCAAAAGTTTCAAGTTATTTCCAATAACGGCTCTGTTGTTGAAAAATATTAACACCCCTAGTGGAATTATTATCACCCCAATAACCTTTATTATTGTTCTTAAACTTTTTAACAATTCACTTTCGGGTTTTTTATATTTTTTTGCCCTAAGAGTTAGTTTGCTTGTGTAGTTTTCTTCGGCAACGTGCTCGGCTTTTGCAAAACAATTTCCGCTTGTCACATAACTTCCAGCCAAAATCAGGTCACCCTTTTTCTTTTTGATAGATTCACTTTCACCAGTAAGCAAACTTTCGTTAACTTCAATTTCGCCACTTGTGATGATGCTGTCGGTGCATATTTGGTCACCAAATTCATAAATCAAAATGTCGTCTAAAACAACTTCGTTCACCTTAATTTGTTTGATTTCCCCGTTTCGAACAACTTTTGCAACTGGGCTTGTTACTAGGCTTATTTTTTCAACAGTTTTTTTGGCTTTAATTTCTTGCACAATCCCTATAACTATATTGCACGTGAAAATTAGCATAAAGAAAAGATTTTCAAAAGAACCAACCAAAATTAGGGCAAGGCCAACAAAAAAACACAACAAGTTGAAAAACGTGAACACGTTTGACGCAAAAATGTTCCAATATGATTTTGTTGTTTTGTCGTTAAAATAGTTTATGTAGCCACAATTTATTCTTTCTTTCACTTGCTCAGCTGAAAGACCAATTTTTTCATCGACATCAATTCGCGTTGCATTTGAAAAACTATATGTTTTTTGTTTCTTTATTTTTTTTATTTTTCTAATCTCTTGTTTTGAAAGAGTAGGCTTAACCTCATCACATTTTTTTATATTAGTTTCAATTTTATTTTTAACTTCGTTTTTATCAATTTCATTCTCGATTTTATTTTTATCAATTTTATCCATAATATTATTATATTATTTTTTTTGACATTTTAAAAGCAAAAAACGCAATATTTTCAACAAACAAACAAACAAACAAACAAACAAACAAACAAACAAACAAACAAACAAAC
>CAYXET010000103.1:0-2972 GCA_964464025.1 uncultured Christensenella sp.
ACGGAACAACCAGTGCGACGCAAATAACAAGTTCGAACGGCCTTGCTTCAACTGAAACGAATAAAGTTACCTTAACAAAGGTTTCTTAAAAACAAAAACCAGAAGTTACACGATAAAAAACCGTGATGTGGGAAAAAAATAAAAACACACAGAAGTGGGGAAACAGGTGGCCCCTATGGAAATGGAGGAATTATGTCAAGAATTAAACATGTGAAAGAATTGCACGAGAAAGTTAGGGCAACAAATGGGCAAACCCTTGAACAAGTGAAAATTTTGAAAGAAAATTTGGGAAATATGAAAGACAACATTAACGACATTAATGCGCGCCTTGTGTTGCTTTGTGACCTTTATGAACAGAAAGAAGAAGAGTTTAGTGAAGAAAAAGACTATCGCCACTTGGTGGCCGACGCCGACTTTTTGCGTGTGACACTAGACGAAAACCGCAACCTTCAAGCGAAAATTTTGGAAGCCAACTTGAGCTATGATTTTTATGTGCTTTTTGACTTATACAAAAGCGTGCTAGCCTATATGGACGTTATCGAGGCTGATATGACGCTGATTAACAAGTTTAAACTTTCCGACGAACGCACAGTTGACTTCTACATTGCGTTTGCCTATAACCTAAGCGTGCTTTCAACGCACAAAATTTTGATTAACACCATAAAACTAGGGCGAGAAACTATTGCTAAAAATTTGGAAGTTATTGAAAAGAAATTAAACGAAAACTAGAAAAGTTTAAACAAAATTAAAAGTAAATTAAAAATCTTGATGTTTTAAACTAAACACGAAAACTAAACATTTTAAACTTTAAAACACGAAAATTTAAAAAACAAAGCGAAAAAAATCGTAAAAAAACGAAAAAAAGAACACCAAAGCAATTTTTGGTGTTTTTTGTTTGTTGACTAAATTAAATCTAGTCTTTTTATCGGTGAGTTTTAAATTATTGCTAATAAAAACCTAAAACTTCAACTTATTAACAGCTAAAACTATTTTTAATTATTTTTGCTTTCACTTGAAATACTTTCATTTGAAATACTTTCACTTGAAATACTTTCATTTGAAACGCTTTCATTTTGTGAAATAATTTTTTTGCTTGATTTTATTTCAACTAAAATTTCTTGCAAAAGCTGTTCGGTGGTTGGCTTTGTTTCGACACTAGCAGCCGATTTTACTTCTGCCCTATTTTGCAAATCTTGCGTTGCTTTTTGAAGCCCTTCAATTTCTTCATTAGTTAAGCCTTGTTTTTTCAGCTTTTTAATTTCTTTTTTGCTAAATTTTGCAACTTTTTCGTTGAATTCTTTTGTTACTTTCACAAAATTGTTATAGATTTTCAACAGTGTGAACAAAATGAAGGCTATTAGAAAGAAATTGATTATTGCCGTTATGAACGCGCCCCAGTCGATGAAAATGCTTTTTTCAAGGTCGATTGAGCCGTCGGTTGCATAGGCACGTTTAAGGAATGTGTAGGCCGATTCTAGCCCGTTTGTGCCGCCAAGAGAAAGCAGCCAGTTGATGCACGGCATTATGATTTTGTTTGTTAGTGCCGTTACAATTTGCGTGAACGCACTTGCAACAATCACACCGATTGCCATATCAACCACGTTCCCACGTGAAATAAACTTTTTAAACTCTTGCCAAAATTCTTTTACTTTTTTCATATTAAAATTATAAAATTTAACAAAACTTTTGTCAAATTTTTATTATATATTTATAAAATTTTGAACTTTGCAATTTCCATATCGCCCAATTTAGATTATTGATAATTAAAATTTAATTTTTATTTATTCTATATTCTATATGTCGCTCAATCTTTTTATCGCCCGATTTAAATTATTGGCAATTAAAATGTTATTTAAAATAAAAATTTTATATATTTTATTATAAATTATTTATATTTAATTGTATTTTTTTGCAATATTTGTTAAAATATTATTAAACCTAATATGGGAGATTTTTTGAATGAAAAAATTTAAAACCTTTTTGTTATTACTACTATGTTTTTTATCTAGTGCCACATTTTTTGCGTGCGAGAAAACAATAAAAGTTGATAATATTTTACTAAACAGCTACGATGTTGTTTTAAGGCCGGGTGAGGAATTTGACCTTGAATGTGAAATCAATCCATCAGAAGCCAACAACAAGGAAGTTGAATATTTTTTGACGAGCGGAGAGTTTGTTGAACTAATTTACGACGAAAATGATAATTCGAAAGTTAAAATTAGGGCAAAAAGCGATGTTTTTGGAACACAAATTACTCTTTTGCAAGCCAAAACAACCGATGGAAGCGTGCAAAGCGATATTTGTAAGATTACGGTTTACACGAGCAAAACAAAACTTTTGTCACCACAAAATTTGATGTATGATAACGTTAATCAAATAATCAAATGGGACAAAAACGATTCGGCAAGCGGATATAAACTTTTGATTGATGTTGAGGGCGAAGAAAAAGCGATTGAAGAAATTTGCGCAACGAATTCGTGCAAAATTGATAACTTTTACAACAAAGAAATTTCAGTTAAAGTTCAAGCTCTTGGCGACGGAACAATTTTTGAAAACAGTGATTATAGCAACGAGACTTTTAAATTTATTCAACTTGAAGAACCGACTGGGTTAAAAAATAATAATTTTATTGTTATGTTCAACAAAGTTGAAAACGCAAAAAGTTATAACATTTTTGTTTTCGATAGCGTTTTGGATAGCACACCGGAATATTCCTTTAACGTTTTGAATAAATCTGAACAAGAAACAATAAATTATAACCTTGAAGGAGTGTTGAACAACGCTGGCAAGACATATTTTGTGAAAGTGCAAGCCGTGCCAAACGACAGTGCGGATATTGTCGAATATGCTTCAACATATAATAACTACATAAAAATTTCAAAATTTTCGACACCAACAATTGTTGATAATGAATTGAAGTTTGATTATGTTTCGAACACAATTTCGTGGAAAAACATTCCAGAAGCAAGTGG
>CAYXET010000104.1:0-2959 GCA_964464025.1 uncultured Christensenella sp.
TAATCATTAAAATTATTTAATCATTAAAATTATTTAATCATTAAAATTATTTAATCATTAAAATTATTTAATTATTTAAATTAATTATTTTAATAAAACTAGTTTAGTTTGATTGCATATTGATTGTCGCTTGCAAGAGAAAGCCCTAAAAGAGCACAATATGTGCTGTTTTTGTTTGGAATATATCTCCCAATTTTGATGATAATATTTTGAAAATTTTTTAATTTTCCAATTTTGTCTTCAATTTCATTTTCTTTATATCCCGTGTAGATGACAATGTCGTCAAGCGAAGTTTTTCGAAATTTTTCTATAAAATCGAAAAGTTCACTAAAACTATCTAGTGGTTCTAGTCCACCAAAAACAATGGCTTCGGAAAGAAAGTTATTGTGATATCTTTCAATAATTTTCTCGCTATCAATGTTTTTTATTGGCATTTTCCTTAGTTCATCGTTTTGACAAATCGAGCAATCAAGGCCAAGTTCCTTATAACACTTTCCCGAACAAAAAGGAAGAGCAACAAACATTGAAATTTTTTTATAGTTGATACAATCTTCATCTAGAATGTCAATAACTTGCATTTCTCCTCCTTTGTTAAAATTTTTCATTATTTTTAATAATTTATCAATAATTTATCAATAATTTAACTATGTTTTTACTATGATTTTCTTTGTTTTTTATCTTATTAGATTTTAAAGATTTTTTTTAAATCTTTTTTATCTTTTTTACGATTTTTTATAAATTTTTTATAAATTATCTATGTTTTTCTTATAAATTTTTCTTTTTTATTTTTTGTTTTTATCAAATATTGTTTTTCTTTCTTTTTTATAAATTAAATATTGCTTTTCTTTTAATCTTTTTTGAGTTATTAAAATTTTTTTGTTGTTATTTGCGTTTTAATAAAATTTATTTGCTGGCGTCTTTTATTTCGCCAATATCATACCATTTCCGATTATTAAATTCCTCAAAGCGTTCTTTTGAATATGATTTTGTTGGAGTTAAAAAACCTACAATACGCGTAAATTCGTCATATTTTGGTTTTCCGCAACGTGGGCAATTCCCGTTTCCGATATAGGCGTGTTCGCTTTCACAAACTGAAATTTTTTTGTTAAAGCACGAATAAATCACCCCGCTTTTCCCAAGATAATTCAAAATTTTCCACGCTTCGTCAAAATTATTGAAATTTCCGTCGACATTTATGTGTGAAATTTGGCCGCCACCGCATTTTGCATCCAAAATCGAGCCAAGACGCACTTTTTCTTGAATAGAACATTTTTCGCAAAGAGGAATCCATTGATTTGAATATATATTTTCCTTGTGAAAATTTGGATAAAACATATCATCTTTTTTTCTTAGTTTAACATTCGCACTTTCCGCCGGAATAGCTTCGATGTTAATTGAATAGTCAAAGTCATATTCTTCTTTTTGTTTGTTGATTGCTTCTAAAATTTTTAGTGCAAAATTCAACCCTTTTTCGTTGTAGAAAACTTTATCGAACTCGTCTCTGTCAATTCCGCCAAAATCTCGAACAGCTTCGAACATACTTGTAATTCCAATTGTGTTATATTGGTTTTCAAGTTTTAGTAAACCATAGGTGTAGTTTGGGAGAAGTCCTTTTTCAACATTACGTCTAATTATTGTTCGCACAATATCAAGAGTTTTAACTGTTGTGTCAACACGTTTTCTTAAGAGTTCAAAAAATTTTTCTTCGTTAAAGCTCGCATCAAGGCCAATTCTTCGCAAATTTATGGTGTTAACCTTAACCGAGCCTATGCTTAAACTTGTCCCACCAATGCTGTTAATAAAGCCTAAATTTTTCTTTTTATGAACATCTTCAAGGTTGTTAACAAGTCGGCAGCACGAACTTAGACTTGTAACATCGCTTCCTAAATAAAAGTTTCCGTCGCACCACTCCATATTTTCCTTGCACGCCCATTTTGCAAAATCTTCGTCAACAAATTTTCCGTCTCGGAATAAAAGCGAATAGGTTATAACCGGAAAAGTTGCCATCATTTCTTTTCGAATTTCTTTAACAACGTCCATAAACACTTTTTGATGCTCTATTATGCCATCGATATTGTCAATCACAAATTGCCCGTCGGGATAAACTCTTCCGCCAAAAAGCTCTTCCAAATAGTTTCTGTCCATAATTGTAATGTTTGTGAAAGCACTTTGAATTATTCTTAAATATGGTTGATTAAGGTCATAGACAAACTTTTGAAAGCATTGTTTTCGATAGTATTCCGGGTCTTTAAGATAAAATCCGTTTTGAACGTCATTTTTCCAAAACCAATAGGAATAGACAAGGTAGCTTGGAAGTCCCACTGCTCCACTTTGTCTGTTGCTAAGCCAGCCAATATATTCTAGGCAATGGTCATTGAAAGTTGTAAGGTGTTTTGCGGGTCGTGTTTTAAATTTGTTGATGAAAAACAATCCTTTTTCAACAAGTTGGTCAAGGTCAACAGCATAGCAATATGGCACAAAAGTGCTTGTTGGAAAATCGTGAAGATATGTTTCGCCAATCCATTCGCTCTCTAACCAAGTTTTTGCTTGTTCTAGGCCATATTTTTTCTTTAATTCATAAAAAATTTTGTTCATAGCAAGAAGTTTGCAATGAGGCTCGGCCATATTATGAATTAGGCTCGTCACGTCTTTTGTGTCTGAGTTCGCATTTGGATTGATTGATATATCAACAACTTTGTTATTGTCTTGCGTGAAGTTGTCTATGAAATGTGTAAAATTCAAGTTTTCATTCGACACACCATTAAGTTTTGTTAAATCTTCACCATATTTTTGTTGAAGATAATCAAGAAAAGATACAAAATCCTTGTCTAAGTTTTTATTAAAATCTATAACCATTTTTCACCCCTTTAAAGCCCATTTACAAAATTAATTGCTTGCATAAAATCTAAAAAATTTCCGTCAACTTCCAAAACTGGAACGTTTAGAATGTTTTTTTGTT
>CAYXET010000105.1:0-2952 GCA_964464025.1 uncultured Christensenella sp.
AATAAGAATATATATTAATGTATGAATAATAAGAATATATATTAATGTATGAATAATAAGAATATATATTAATGTATGAATAGTAAAAATATATATTAATGTATGAATAGTAAAAATATATATAAAAAAATTAGCAACAGAATTTTCTATTGCTAATTTTTATTTCAAGAAACAACAGTTTGTTTTGTGATTGTTAAAATTGTTTCCTCAAACTCACTATCAAAATAATATTGATTAATTTGATTTGCCTTAATTTTAATTGTTAACACTTCAGAATCAGATGAACCAAAAAGTGTTCCAACTTGTTTTAATTCATCAAACGAAATTTCTCGATTTATGTTTGTTTCATTTTTTGTTAAGTTTGATATTTCAAACTTATAATTTCCCCATAAAATTTGCAAAGTGTAGTTTCCACCATTAACAACAGGGTCGCAACTAACATAGATTTTATCTCCTGTGCTGGTTACAACTAGATTTTGTGGTGTGTCTAGTTTTGTTGTGTAATCTTTGCTGATTTCTTCGCTTTTTTCACCAGCAACAAAACTTATGGCGTCACTTCCAACGGCTTTAACCGAAAATTTATAGGTTGTGTAGGCCGACAAAATTTCGCTTAAATCTAGGCTATTCTTCACACTTTCATATTTTGTCTCGGTTGTTGAATTTAAGACACTAATTTCATATTTTGTTGCATATTTCACGCTGTCCCAAGTTAACACCTTAGTTTCAAAATTTGCTTTAACGTTGGCCGTTTTTGCAAGCGTGATTGATTTTATGAAGGTAACCTTGTTGCTTTCGGCAGAGGATAGATAATATCCGCTTGCAACCGCTTTGATGCTGTAAACATATTTTCGATATGGACTTTGATCACCGCTTGCCCTTGAAAGAACGTTATATTCATAGGTCGTTGTGCCAGATGTTGCCACGACGCTGCCAATTTTGTTTTCCTTTACCATAACGTTATCATTTTTGTCTAAAATTTCTTCATAAATTTCATATCCGGTTGCGTTTTGGATGTTCGTCCAAACAATTTTATCCCCACTTAGTTGCACATAGGGACTTGCAACTTGTTCCATATTTTCTGGGCTGATTTCTTTTATGTCGGATATTGGCGAGTTTTTAAACTTTCCGCCGCCAATATATTGCACACAAAAATGCCACGACTTTTTAGGGTCAATTTTATCGGTCACATCTAGATAGTTTGTTTCGGAAGGATACGCAACATAGTTATCCATATTTTCATAATCTTCATTATTTGTTAAATAGAACATATATATTGTTGCACCCTTACACTCGCTTGTGACTAGAACAAACTTATCTTCCCCAAAAGTTTTGTTGCCATTTTCGTCTAATATTGGTTCATTGTTTTCGTTTAACGCAATCCCAGCAGCATTTGTCCAACCAATATGTTGAGGCTTTTGCAAAACAACTTCTTGTTGCTGGCAAGCAAAAAGTATTAGTGACGCACTAATTAAAAATATTAAACTACAAAATATTTTTAAACTTTTTCGCATAAATTCTCGCTTTAAATTAGGGCTTTCCACGCTCTTGGAGCACCAACCCAATAGGAGTCTACGGCTTTATAATCGGCTTGAACAGACTCGATTGTGAAAACAATATTGCCTGAACCACCATTTAAAAACCCGTTTTCTGTTTCGGTGTTGAAATATAGTGCTTTCAACGCTTTCAAATCGCCGTCTCCGATATGTTTTTCTGTGTAGTAGTAATATCCGTCATCGCCGGCAATCCACATTGTTTCATCATCAAAAATTGGAGTGAAAATGTTGTCATAACTTGTTTCGTTTGTTTCTAGGTTAACTTTTATTCGGACATAAACACCTTCAGCTTCCACCGGAGTTGTTCTTAGTTTGTTTCTTAGACCAATAATAAGGTCTAGGTCCACATTATCCCCCGGAACATATTTTATTTTTTGTTCAATATGTTGCTCGTCATAATAAGTGTCGTTAACATCTAACGTTTTCACTGTCACTTCGAAGTCTACGATGATTGTTTGCATTTGAGAAATGAAATATATCCCCACGCCAATTGCGGATGCAAACAAGAAAATTAGAAGAATTATCAAAATTATCTTTCGTTTTTTCTTTTTATCTTCTTCGCTTTCCGATTCTACTTTAACAACGTCTAATTCATCGGTTTCAATTTTATCAACTTTGGGTTTTTTGCCAGCTTCTTTGGCTTTTACTTTCGGTTTTGCTTCTGACTTTTTTGCGCCTTCTTTTTTCTCGTCAACAGTTCCTTCAACTGGATTTTCTTCTTTCTTCACCCCTGTGCTAGGCTTTCTTGGCATAGCTTTTGCACCCGACACACCAGTTGGCTTTGCCGTGCTTGGTTTTGGCGCACTAGGTTTTGGTGTGCTTACACCCGGCTTTGCTGCACCCGGCGTTGTTCCACTTGATGCGGTTGGCTTTCTTGGAGTTCTTGGAGTTGTTGAAGTTGTTGGAGTTGTTGGCTTTTTGGGAACGCCGGCCGAACTAGGTTTTGTGCCTGTTGTTTGCTTTAATCCCGTTGGCTTTTTTTCTTTTGAATCGTCCATTATTTGCAAAATCCCCCTCTTATCTATATTATTTTTAATATTATATAACATTTTTTTAAAATTTGTAAAGCAAATTTAACTATTTTCTATAAAGTTTAGCCATTCTTTGGGTGCATCGGGGAAAATTTCTTTATATGCCCCAAATTCACTTTGCACGGCATCAACTAAAATTTTAAGGTTAATATCCTCATAGTTCTCTTGCGTAAGACTTGTGTCTATTACAATTGCATCTAGAACTTTAACCTTATCATTTGGCTTTAACTTGAATTTATAATAGTAAAAATTATCTTTTTGCACAAAATTTTCGTCATTTTCTAAAACCAAGTTGAAGAAATTATAATCATTATTATTATTCAAAATTTTAAAACGAAAATAGAATGGAACAAGGCCTGTTTTGTTTT
>CAYXET010000106.1:0-2934 GCA_964464025.1 uncultured Christensenella sp.
AGTTGCACTTTTACTTCGCGAACATTTACCGCAACTGTTAGAACAGTTTGAGCAATTCGTTGTAGATTCAGTGCTTGCACTTTTCTTTCTGATCATAATAGTTTTCACCTCCCTTAGATTGTAAAGAATTTTCTTTACAATATTATTTTGCTTTTTTTTGGTTAATTTATTTATATTTTTTTTGGTAATTTTTACAAATTAAGACATATTTTTTATGCCTCAAAAATATCTTATTTTATGAATAAAAACAACGTGGCTTTATCGATGCTTTCTGTTGGTGAAGCAGGATATATTGCAAAAATTGGCGGAAATTTAAAAATAAGGAACAGACTTTTGGAACTTGGTTTCACAAAGGGGACTTTGGTGCGAATTTTGAACATTTCGCTTTTAAAACAAAGCTTTTTAGTGGAAATTAGGGGATATATCTTGTCGCTAAGAAAATCGGCAATTAGTTTGATTGAAGTTATTCCGTCAAGGGAGAAAAAACTATGAAACATATTTTGTGTGGAAATCCGAATGTTGGAAAAACAACCTTTCTAAATTCATTAACGGGTCAAAACGAGCACGTTGGGAATTGGCACGGCGTGACAACTGATGTTATAGAAAAAACATATCAACTTTCTAACAAACAAAACTCGATTATTGACCTTCCGGGCTTATATTCGCTTTCGTGCTATTCATTTGAAGAAGAAATTGCACGTGACTATATTTTTTCGAATGAATATAACATAATAAACCTTGTTGACTGCAACAATTTGGCTCGAAATTTATATCTAACTTTGCAACTTTTAGAACTTGGAAAAAACATTAAAGTTTGCCTTAATTTTGCAAATGAACTTGAAAAAAACAAGACAAAAATCGACACAAAAATCCTTTCTAATCTTCTTGGGACAAGTGTTGAACTTTTTGATGCGCAAAATAAAAGTGAAACTGAAAAACTTTTAGACAATGAATTTTATAATCACTCAAAATTAGACTATCTTAAAACTCTTCCTATTGGCGAAGTTGAAAAAATTATTGGAGAAAATTTTAAAAATCTTCCCAGATTAAACAAAAATTTTGTTTGCATTAAAGTTATGGAAAATGATGAATTTATTGTTGAAAAACTAAAACTTTCAAAAAATCAATTGGATAGGCTAAAAAGTTATAATCTTAAAGAAGAAATTGCAAAACTAAGATACGATTTTATTGACTTATTAGTTGAAAAAAGCGTTAAAAAAGAAAAAAATATTTGTTATGGATATAGCAAAATTGATAGAATCTTGCTAAATCGTTTTTTTGCACCAATAATATTTTTTGGTGTGATATTTTTAATTTTCTTTTTAACTTTTTCAAGCGTTGGGCCAGTTATTTCCGATGTTTTGTCGGGGGCAATTTCAAAATTTTTCAACGAACCGATTTTGGAACTTATCAAAAAAATAACAACATGTGAATTTATTCTTAGCTTTTTTGAAAACGGAGTTTTGGTTGTTTTTTCAACGCTTGCAAGTTTTTTGCCACAGATAGTTTTGCTATTTTTGTTTCTATCAATTTTGGAAGATACTGGCTATATCAGCAGAGTCGCATTTACTTTTGACGATATTTTTTCAAAAGTTGGACTAAACGGAAAAAGTGTTTTCACGCTTTTAATGGGCTTTGGATGCTCGACAACGGCTTGCTTAACAACAAGAACGCTAGAAAACAAAAACAGCAAAATAAAGGCAACTTTGCTTTGTGGGTGGACTAGTTGCACGGCAAAAATTCCACTTTATAGCGTAATTTTGGGTGCATTTTTTAATAATAATATTTTTTTGATATTTTTCCTATATTTTCTAGGAATTTTCGTCTCAATTTTAATTAGTGTAATTTTGGATAAAACAATTTTAAAAACAAAAAAGTCGAGTTTTGTTATGGAACTAGCTCCGTTTAGATGTCCAAAACCAAAACGAATTTTTAAAATTATTTTCACGAACATAAAAGATTTTTTGTTTAGAGTGACTGGGACGATTTTTGTTTTTTCAATTATAATTTGGTTTTTACAAAATCTATCAACAAGTTTTAGATTTATTTCAAAAAATTCGAATGAAACAAGTTTACTTTTGTTTGTGGGAAATTTGCTTGCTCCAATTTTTTCGCCCCTAGGTTTTGGAACAGGTGGGTGCGTTAGTGCGCTAATTTGTGGCCTTGTTGCAAAAGAAGTGATTGTTTCGTCAATGGCAATAATCAACAAAGTTGATATCACGCAAGGCAATGAAACATTGATGAATTCGTTTTTAAATGCATCAAGCCCGATTTGTTTTTCGCCAATTAGTGCGTTTTCTTATCTAATCTTTTCTCTTCTATATCTTCCTTGTATTGCAACAATTGGAGTTTACGCGAAAGAGATTGGAAGGAAGTGGACAATTTTTGCTTTGATTGTGCAGTTTGCTGTGGCATATTTAGTAACTTTTATTTTCTATCAATTGCTTATAATTTTTAATGGGCTAAACTTTTTGTCTATATTGCTTTCGTTAATTATATTTGTGTTAATAATTTTTAGTTTTGTTTTTGTAATTAAAATGATAAAAAAACCAAAAATTTGTGCTTTTTGTGTTAATAAAAAAAAGTGTGGGAGATAGGATAGTTTACGTTGGTTTTTTGCTAAAAATTATTTATGTAGATTATATATTATATCTACAAAATATGTAAAATTGCAAAAAACAACACTTTTTGCATAAATATAATTTTTTTGATAAGAAAATTTTATAAAAATTTTAGTTTTTGCAAGAAAAATTGATTTTCTTTCACAATTTTTATTTTATTGTTTATATATCTTATTTTTAAATATAAGGAAATTGTATTTTTTGCATAAAATTTGCAATTTTTGCATAAAGATAAATATTTTTTTGCGTTTTTTGAAAGATTTTTGCACGATTTGAACGTTTTTCTTTTATGTAATATAAATAATATATTTAA
>CAYXET010000107.1:0-2895 GCA_964464025.1 uncultured Christensenella sp.
GACAACAGTGTTAAACATAAAATTGCCATTGTGCTTGTGATAATTTCTAGCATTGGCTATTTTGCCTTGTTCACAGGGCTACTTGGATTTTTAAAAACTTTTTTGCTAGGGCTTTTTGGATTAAGTGCCTATCCATTGTTTTTTTGTGGCTATGCAATAAGTTTTATGCTTTTTAAGAACAAAACCTTTGTTTTTGGGAAAAAGTTCATAATTTTTTTGCTACTAGCCATTTTTTCAATTCTTTCAATTTTTCACCTTGCTTTTTCGTCGTTCATTCCAACTAGTTCTTATGGCGCCTATCTTTCGGGGCTATATTTGCACCAAACAACAGTTGGCGGGCTTGTTCTTGGCCTTATCACCTATCCACTAATTGCACTTTTGCAATATTTTGGCGCCTACATTGTTTTTGTGGTGCTATTAGTTATCAGTGCCTATAAAATTTTAGACTATTTTTTGGTGAACAAAAAGGGCGGGCAATTTTTTAATAAAAAACAAAAAACTCGCATTGAAGAAGTGAAATTTTCTAGGTGTGCAACACAATTTTTGAATGAACAAATTTTTGAAAATAATGAAAAAGAAAACACGAAAATAACGCTTGATGCCGAACTTGAAAAAGAAGAATCAAAGCGAGATGAAGCAATTAATAAACTTGGCTTAAAAAACGAGATTAACGCGAAAATTCCGGGCACAAACAAACAACTTAGCACATTTGAAAGAATATACACACAAAAAGAGACAAAACCTATTTTTTCAAACGAAAGTTCGGAAGATATTGAAGAAAATCTAAATCATTTTAACGCTTTTAACTATTCTAGTTACACAGATACAAAAAAAGAAATAAATAAAGAAAAAAAACAACAAAACCTAGACTTTTTGCGTGCAACATTAGATGCTGGCTATCATAAACAAACAACCGAAGATATTGCACAGATGAAAAAAAGAAACCTAAATCTTGAAGATAATTTGAAAAATTTGCCAATTAATGAATTTTTGGATAACAAAAACACAGAAAATCAAGGCGAAGAATATATTGAAAACAAAGAAAACAAAAATACGCAGTCTTTTGGCGAAAATCAATCAAAAGATGTTGAAAACAACGAAACTAAAAATATAGAAAATGAAAAACAAACTTCGGGCGAAAAAATAAGTGATGTTAAAATTGATGATTTAATTAACAAAGTTAAAAAAATGGAAAGTGAAAATCCAAAACCGGAAAATATAAAAAAATATAGTCAAACCGACTTATTTGAAAAGAAAGGCGAGCCTAAAATGGCAAAGTATAAAAAGCCAACAAGATATGTTTGCCCGCCAACTAATTTGCTAAATTCAATTTCCACTGACACAAGCAAATATTGTGAAGATTTCCCCGAAAAGGCCGAAATTATTGAACGAACACTTGAAAATTTCAAAATCCCCGCACACGTTATTGGTGTAACTTGCGGGCCAAGCGTAACTAGGTTCGAACTTGAAATGCCACCGGGGATAAGTGTTAACAAAATCACACAATATTCAAGCGACATTGAAATGGCTTTGGCGTCTTCTCACGAAGTGCGAATTGAAGCCCCAATTCCGGGGAAAAGTGCAGTTGGAATTGAAGTTCCAAACGACAAGATTGCAACTGTTGGACTAAGAGATATTTTGGAAAGTCGAGAGTTTAGAGAAAGCAAAGATAAGTTAGTTTTTGCACTTGGAAAAGATATCGGTGGGAAATGTCAAGTTTGTAACATTTCTTCAATGCCACACCTTTTGGTTGCCGGAACAACAGGAAGCGGAAAAAGTGTTTGCCTTAATGTTCTGCTTATAAGTTTGCTATATAAATGCAGCCCTGAAGACCTTAGACTTATTCTTGTTGACCCAAAACGAGTGGAATTTTCGTTGTTCAACAACCTTCCACATATGCTTATTCCAGAAGTTATTTATAACTCGGAAAAAACTATTAATGCACTAAACTATTTGATTAAAGAAATGGAAAGGCGATATTCGCTGTTTGGAGAATTATATGTTAAAAAAATAGACGAATATAACGAGACCGAAGACGTTTGCAGTGGGAAAAGAGAAAAACTCCCTTATATTGTGATGATAATCGACGAAGTTAATGACCTTATGAGTTCGAATAAAAAAGAAATTGAAGACGGAGTGGTTAGAATTTCGCAAAAGGCGCGTGCAGCCGGAATTCACCTTATTTTGGCAACGCAACGACCGTCAGTTGATGTTATCACGGGGATTATTAAAGCAAACTTCCCGTCAAGAATTGCTTTTGCAGTTAAAAGCGGAGTTGATAGCAAAACAATTTTAGACAGAGTTGGGGCAGAAAAACTTTTGGGAAAAGGTGATATGTTGTATTCACCACAACAACTTCCTGAACCTGTTCGAATTCAATGTGCATTTGTTTCAACTGAAGAGATGAAATCGGTTGTTAATTTTGTTAAACAAAACAACGAGTGCGTGTTTAGTGAAGAAGCCGAGAGAGAAATTAATAAATCAAATTCAAACAATTCGTCTTATGGCACAAATGGATGTAATCCAAACGAGGTTGATAGTCTTTTGCCAGAAGCTCTTCGATTTGCAATTGAACTTGGGCAAATTAGTATATCCGGCTTGCAACGAAGGTTTGGAATTGGCTTTTCAAGGGCGGGGAGAATTATTGACCAAATGCAAAAATTGCAATATGTTTCGCCATCCGACGGAAGCAAAGCTAGAACGGTATATTTAACAATGGACGAATATAGAGAACTTTATGGAGATTAATAAAACGAATGAAAAAAGATGAACTTTTAACAAAAAAAGTGGCACTGGTCACTCTGGGTTGTGATAAAAATCGAGTTGATGCCGAAAATATGTTATATTTTCTAAATCAATTTGGTTTTAGTTTTTCGCAAGACCCACTTGATGCCG
>CAYXET010000108.1:0-2793 GCA_964464025.1 uncultured Christensenella sp.
CGTGGAAGTTATCTTCAACTTTTGCACTTTCGTCTGCTGAAATTGTTTGCGTCAAGTCAACAGAAATTTTTTCACCAATTCCGCATTCGCCTTTCTCGCCCTTTTCACCTTTTTCGCCTTTTGGACCATTGATAATTTTTTCGCAAAGAGGACCAACGCAATTGTCCCCTAAAAGAGTGTGCCAATTGTGTTTTTTTCTCATTTTCACCCCCTTTTCGTTTTATTTTATTATATTAATCTTATCAAAAACTTGTGAAAAGCTTGTGAAAAACTATAATAAAATGATATAAAAATTAATTGAAATATATAAAAAATAATGGGAAGATATATAAAACAAATGAGAAAAAAATTTATAAAAACTAATTAAATGTTATAAAAAATAAATAAAGATTTATAAATGATGAACTGATATAAACATAAATGGGGAAATATAAAAAAATAAAAAATATAAAAAATAAAAAAATTTGATATAAAAAACTAATAAAATTAATAAATAATTAATGAATTAATATAAAAAATTAATAAATTTTGTATGTTATTAATACAATGATATAAAAACAAATGAAGATATAAAATTAAATGATAATATACAAAAAAATAAATGAAGAGATATAAAAATTATTGTTGTTAAATATATTAATATATGGAGAATATAAAAATATTTTTTGCACAAAATTTTACAAATTTCATATGGCTTGCTGTTTTCATTTTGGCCCTTTTGCCGTTTGGCGAGGGTAGGCTTGCATATCCATTTGCAATAAATCAAACTTTGCTGAAAGAAAATGCTCAAAGTCCATTTTTGGCAATATTAACTTGCTTTTTTGCAGGAATATTTTTGTGCCTATTTTTGCTAGTATTTTTCAACGGACTAATAAAGGTTTTAAATAATCTTAGTTTTTTTCGAAAAATAACTAACAAATTAAATGATTTTATTAAGAAAAAAAGTGAAAAATTTCAAAATTTCAACTTTAAAAATAGCAAAAAAATATTTTTTTTGCTTGCAGTTTTTGTTTTTATTCCACTTCCGCTAACCGGAGTTTGGACGGCGTGTTTGATTTCTTCGTTTTTAAATCTTGACGCGAAAAAATCGTTTGTTGCAATTAGTTTGGGAAACCTATGTATGCTATTTTTAATAAGCTTTGTTAGTTTGATTTTTAAAAATTACACATTAATTTTGATTTTAATATGTTTTGTTTTGACTTTTTTATATATTCTTTTTAAAAAATTATTTCGTAAAAAATTTTCAATTTCTTTTCTTAGCGACTAAAAATTATTTCTTTGTCGATTTTGGCTTGTTACATTTTTGTGCATAATAGCACGAAAGATTATTCAAAATTGAATTTAATAAAATTTTTATAGAATTAACCTCGGTTTCGGAATATTGTTCGACCAAAATTAAACTTAAAGACAAAGAAAGTTTTAACATTTCGCACGGGGAAAGTTGCTCTAATTTCATAGTAATTATTATGAAAAACCCCCCAAATATGTCATTTTTGCACTTAAAAAGTTGATTTTTGTGCTATATTCTTGCTTTTGGACAAAGAGTTAAGTCGGCAAGATTTTCATTTTTTATGAAATTGAAATATCCGCACGAAGCAATCATTGCACCATTATCGGTGCAAAGCGAAAGTTTTGGGAAATAAACTTTTAATCCATATTTTTCGGCTTCTGTTAGAAGAGTTTTTCTTAGATATTGATTTGCAGAAACTCCGCCGGCAATAGCAATGTTTGAATAGTCTTTTCCAAAGCTTAAACTTGCTCTTATTGTTTTTTCAATTAAACTGCTAAACGCATTTTTTTGAAATGAAGCACAAATGTCTGGCTTGTTTATTTCTTTTCCGCTTTGTTTTTGTGTGTGGATGTAGTTTATAACGGCAGTTTTAAGTCCGCTGTAGCTGAAATTATAGCTAGATTTTAAATCTTTATTTTCTTTTATGAATGAAATGCTATCATTGCCTTGTTCGGCCAGTTTTTCAATTTTTGGCCCGCCCGGATATTCAAGGCCCAAAACACGAGCAACTTTGTCGAAACATTCGCCGCAAGCGTCGTCTAGGCTTTGACCTATAAGTTCATAGTCGTTATAATCTTTCACTTTTAAAATTTCGGTGTGAGCACCACTGGCAAGCAAACACAAAAATGGCGGTTTCAGTTCGCTAAAACACAAATAGTTTGCGCAAATGTGCCCCTTTATGTGGTCAACTTTAATTAGCGGCTTATTCAAACTGAAAGCAAGGCCTTTTGCAAAATTAACTCCAACCATAAGTGCACCAATTAGCCCAGCGCCATAGGTGACGGCAATTAAATCGATGTCGTCAAGTGTCATATTCGCTTGTTTTAGGCATAAATCTAGGCAGTTATTGATTTGCATAATGTGATTTCGACTTGCAATTTCTGGAACAACTCCGCCAAAACGCTTGTGAATGTCAATTTGCGTGCTGACAATGTTTGAAATAATTTCTCGTCCGTTTTTTACAATTGAAATTCCTGTTTCGTCGCAACTACTTTCAATTCCAAGCACATATATATCTTTTTTATTTTTAAGTTCTTCAAACTTTATTTTTGCAATTTCTTTATATTCCATATTGCTATTATAAATCTTTTAATGAAAAAAGTCATCACAAAAAGCGAAAAATTTTATTTTTATGCCATAATTGAACAAAAATTAAAGAGTTTAAATTATTAAAAACAAATTTTTTAAAATTTAATTAGGCAAATTTTTGTTGCTTTTTTTTATTTAATGTTTTATACTTATAAAATAAAGGGGAAGATTATGGGCGAAATGGATTTTGATGA
>CAYXET010000109.1:0-2725 GCA_964464025.1 uncultured Christensenella sp.
CCGATCTTTTATATATTTCAGCTTTTTCCTTTGAAAAACTGTTCGGGTTTGCCTCGATTGTGATCTCCGCATCTTTATTTATCAGAAAATTTTCATATATTGCGCTCAATATTCTTTCAATTTGCTCTCCACTTAATATGCTTGGTGTTCCCCCGCCAATGAAAATGGACTTCACGGCAAAAGTATTATTTCTGCACAACTTTATCTCTTTAATTAAATATTCCACATATTTTTCGCGAAATTCTTCATTCGATTTTATTGAAACAAACGAACAATAGTGGCACTTACTTTCACAAAACGGAATGTGGACATACAGACTGATTTCATTTTTCATATAGTCATTTTAACACATTTCAAAAGCAAATTTCACAAAAATTTAAATAAAATGAAAAATTTATACAAAAATTAATGCTATAATTGAAATTTCTATTAAAAAATTTTAAAAAAAGCAAAAAGAATTTCCCTTTTGCAATTTTTTAATTAAATAATCTTAAATTTCACTTGGTTTGTTTGTTTTTATTCTTAAAATATCATTTTCTTTTAGTTCTAAGTCTGTTTGAAGATATAAAGGTTGTTGCACTCGATTTGCGTCCAAAACTTCTTTTCCTTCACTGTTTAATAGTTTCTCTATCTTAATTTTTTTATTGAAAGTGCTGTTTGGCGACAAAACTTCGCACTCATCTCCTACCTTAAATCGATTTCTTTGTTCAATTAAGCAATAGCCATTCTCGGCATCTTTCTTCACTTTGGCAACAAATTCGTGAGTTTGAACAGGTGTTGAACTTGTCAAACATTCTTTATTATTTTCGCCAAAATAGAACCCTGTTGTATATTTTCTGTGGCTTGTTTTTTCAAGTTCAATTGCCAAATTTTCATCAAAAGGCTTGTTTTGGCAGAAATCATCTATTGCACGTCTATATGCGTTTGCGGTTGTTGCAACATAATAGGGGCTTTTCATTCTCCCTTCTATCTTAAAACTTCGAACGCCAGCATCATATAAGTCTTTTATATGCTTTATCATACACAAATCTTTCGAGTTTAAAATGTATGTCCCTTTGTTGTCTTCCATAACTTCCAAATAGTTTTCACGATTTCTTTCTCTTATGCAATATTCCCATCTGCACGCTTGAACACATGCACCACGGTTACTATCACGGCCAGTTAGATAGTTTGAAAGCAAGCATCGGCCTGAATATGAAATGCACATTGCCCCGTGAACAAAAGTTTCAATAATAACATCTTTTGGAATAAATTCACGAATTTCTTTTATTTCTTCAATGCTTAATTCACGAGCCAAAATCAAACGTTTTGCACCAAGTTCAACAAATTTTCGCGCCGCATATTTGTTTGTGATATTTGCCTGTGTTGAAACATGAATTTCAAGGTTTGGGGCAACTTCTTTCACTAAACTCATAATTCCAAGATCGCTGACAATAACGGCATCAACATTTATACTATCTAAATATTTAATATAATCGGCCATTCCTTCAAAATCGTTATTATGCGCTAGAATATTAAGAGTTATATAGCACTTTTTGTTTAATTTATGGGCATAATCAACACTTTCTTTCAGTTCGCTGTCGTCAAAATTCGACGAAAAAGCTCTTAAACCAAATTTTTTGCCTGCAAAATAGCACGCATCAGCGCCAAAATAGAAAGCCGTTTTTAATTTTTCCATATCCCCCGCTGGGGCAAGCAACTCTATTTTTTCAAATTCATTCATAATATTTTCTCCTTTTGTGTTATATAAAATTTTAATAAAATTCTTTTAAAATATTATTTTTGCATCTAAAACACAATTTAATATAAAAATAACATCAACAATTAAATTTCATCAATAGATTTCACTCTTTCAAGATGTCTTCCGCCCAAAAATTTTGTTTGCAAAAAGTTTTTTATCATTTTTCTATAAAAAATTGTATTCCCTTTCAACACTAAAACATTGCAATCATTATGCTCTCTGCAAAGTTTCGAGGCTTTCACCGAATAGCAAAGCCCTGCCCGAATTCCTTTGTGTCTGTTTGCCGCAATACTCATTCCAATTCCGCTTTTACAAATCAAAATTCCTTTATTTTCCTCGCTTTCCAAAACCTTTTCGCACAATTTTTTCGCATATTCAACATAATTTGTGCTCGTTTTACTTTCGCAACCAAGGTCAACAAAATCGTAGCCAATTTTCTTCAAAAATTTTTTTATTTTGTTTTTTAATTCCACTCCGCCGTGGTCGTTTGCTAGATATATCATAAAAATAGTTTATCACAAAAACTAGTTTTTACAAATAGTTTTCAATCTTTTTTAATTAAATTTTGAATTTTGTTAAAATTGCATAATCTTTTTCTTGCAAAATTTCCCTTTCTTGCCACTTGATAGTAAGTTCTTTTCATATTTTAAATGTTATAATTTTTTGATTTATCCACGCTTCCGCATAGCCTTTTTCTTTATATGTAGCAATTACTCTATCAATAACTTTTTCCAATCTTCTTCTTGTTCATTCCATATTGATATAATTTTCTTATTTTTAAAAACCTTAATAGTTGACATATTTTCCCACTAAAAATAATTCTTAGCATATAATTTAAATTCTATATTACTTCATTTAACAAATATAGAAAACTGATTAGCGTGTAGTTAATAAATTTTTGAAAGAAAAAGCAAGAGCGTTTTGACGCAGTCGCAACCCCCACAGCGCTAGGGTTACTTTTTTCGACAAAAAAGTAAGAGTAAC
>CAYXET010000110.1:0-2720 GCA_964464025.1 uncultured Christensenella sp.
GAACTTATAAAAATTTCTATAAATTTAGTGAAAAAATATATCAACAATTTTAATTTGAAACTTATAATTTTTGCGTGCAACACCTTAACAAGTGTTGCAATTGAAAAAACGCGAGAATTTATTGAAAATCAACGAATAAAAACCTTGAAAAAATTGCTGACTTGCAAAAAAATTTTATGTGACAGGAAGTTGCTTTTTTCGACTATTAAATTTGAAAAAATGCTCGCAAAATTAAATATTGTTGGAACTGAACCGCCGATAAAACAAGTAAGTGAAAACGAAAAAACATTAATTCTTTCAACAAAACAAACATTGAAACACAACAAGACGTTAAAATTATATAGACATAACAAAAATTTCACTTTTTTGGCCTTAGAAAACGTTGCTAAATTGTTGGATGAAAATTTTTTTAACCGTGAAAAAATTGTTGAAAGTTTGAAAAAACAAATTAAAGTTAAAAACTATAAAAATGTTGTTTTGGGCTGCACACACTACTATTTTTTGATTGAACAAATTAAAAAAGTTTTAAAAAATTGTAACTTAAAATTTTTTACGGCTCAAGATGGAATTTTGAAACGAGTGAAATTTCTTCTTGACAAAAATTATGATGAAAATATTGATAAAAATATGGGCATAAAATTTAATAAAAATGTTAGCAAAAACATTGATAAAATTGCAAGCAAAAATGTTGATAAAAATGTCGCAAAGTTTCAAAAATTTGGGGAAATAAAACTATTTTTGACAAAAAAAGACAAAAAACTTTCTTCTGTTGCAAAAACTCTTTTGGAAGTTTAGTTTTAAGTTCAATTTTTGCTATTAACAAAAATTTAGCACTAGCACAAATTTGATTTGAAAACTAAACAATTTATGCGACTTTTATAAAATATGAAAAATTTTTGAAGAAAATATATCAATTTTAATTTTTATTTATTGTTGAAATTAGTTGTTTTTTTGGTTGTTTAGTGATAAAATTAGACAATAGAAAAATTAGAGGAGATAATTATGGACATAGAAATAATTCGACATTCACTAGCGCACGTAATGGCAAAAGCTGTGTGCAATTTATATAAGGACGTTAAATTGACAATAGGGCCGGCAATTAAAGACGGGTTTTACTATGACTTTGATTTGCCAATTCAATTGTCTGATAATGACCTAGAAAAAATTGAAGACGAGATGAAAAAAATAATCAACAAAAGTGAAAGTTTTTTGCGAAAAGAAGTTTCAAAAGAAGTTGCTCTTGAAATGTTTAAAAACAATCCATACAAGGTTGAATTAATCACAGAACTTCCAAAAGACGAAATAATTTCAATCTACTACACAGGTGAAGATTTTGTTGACCTTTGTCGTGGGCCACACGTAGATAACACAAACAAACTTCAAAATGTTGGCTTTAAATTAATTAAAGTTAATGGTGCATATTGGCGTGGAAGTGAAAAAAACAAAATGCTTCAACGTGTTTATGCCTATGCTTTTGCAACAAAAAAAGAACTTGCCGACTATATTTTGCTTCAAGAAGAAGCAAAAAAGCGTGACCACCGAAAACTTGGAAAAGAACTTGGAATTTTTATGTTTTCCGAACTTGTTGGGAAAGGTCTTCCAATGTGGTTGCCAAACGGCTTTGTTGTTCGAAGAACATTGAGTGATTACATCACAAACAAAGAGCTTGAACTTGGCTATAAACACGTTTCAACTCCATCACTTGCAAGCATAAATCTATACAAAACTTCTGGCCACTGGGAACACTATCACGAAGATATGTTTCCATCGATGAAACGTGACGAAGAAGAATATGTTTTAAGGCCAATGAATTGCCCTCATCATATGATGATTTACAAAAACTTTTTGCATTCCTACAAAGATTTGCCTTTAAGAATTGCTGAAGTTGCAAATGATTTTAGGTTTGAAGGAACAGGCTCTCTTTGCGGGGTGGAAAGAACAAGGGCGTTCACGCAAAACGACTCACACATTTTCTGCAGACCTGAGCAAATTGCAAGCGAAGTTGAAGGTGTTATTAAGTTGATTTTGGACGTTTATAAAGATTTTGGTTTTGAAAAATATAGTTTTAGATTGTCACTACGAGACGAGGCGAACACTGAAAAATATTTTGGAAATGATGACCTTTGGGAAAAGAGTGAATCTGCGCTTCGAAAAATTTTGACTGACAACAAACTTGAATTTTATGAAGCAAAAGGCGAAGCGGCTTTCTATGGTCCAAAAATTGACGTTCAGGTTGAAAGTGCTTTGGGGCACGATGTGACGCTTTCCACTGTTCAACTAGACTATCAACTTCCTGAAAAATTTGAACTTGAATATATTGACGAAAACAATCAAAAACAACGACCAATTGTAATTCACAGGGCAATTTTGGGTTCGCTTGACCGATTTATTGCTTTCTTGATTGAAGAAACGAAAGGCTCATTCCCGTTCTGGCTTGCACCTGTTCAAATGAAGGTTTTGCCAGTTACTGATGCAACAAATGAATATGCAAAAGAAGTTTGCGAAAAACTACAAAAAGCAGGTTTTAGGTGTGAGTTAGATGACCGAAATGAAAAAATTGGCTATAAAATTCGAGAATCAGCATCAATGAAAACACCTTATAATCTAATTTTGGGTGAAAAAGAACACGAAAACGGCACAATTAGTTTGAAAATTCGTGGCGGAGTTCAACTTAATAACATAAATATTGATGAATTTGTTAATAAGCTAAAAGATTTAAA
>CAYXET010000111.1:0-2711 GCA_964464025.1 uncultured Christensenella sp.
AGGAATACAAATTAAAAATGCATAGAAATAAAAATAAAGAAAAACATAGGGAGAATTTTAAAAATGAACTACGAATTAGTTAAAAACAACATTGTTGAACTTTGGGGAAAGGTTGCGACAAATCCGAGGTATAGCCATAGTGTTATCGACGAAAAATTTTATGAATTCGATTTACTTGTGCCACGGCTAAGTGAGTCTAGTGACACAATTCCGATAACAATTTCCGAAAAATTATTTCCGAAAGATGGTTTAAAGGAAAATATGATTGTTGCACTAAGTGGACAATTTCGAAGTTACAACAAAACTGTTGATGAAAAAAGCAAACTTATGCTAACTGTGTTTGTTAGGGAACTAAAAGAAGTTGATACAAATGAAAATCCAAATAAAATTTTGCTAAAAGGGTTTTTGTGTAAGGCTCCGGTTTATCGAACAACGCCGTTTAAGCGTGAAATTGCCGACATTTTGCTTGCTGTGAACAGGGCATATAGCAAAAGTGACTATATTCCCGCAATTGCGTGGGGAAGAAATGCAAGGTTTGTTAGAGACCTGCCTGTTGGGACAAAACTTGAAATTGAGGGCCGAATTCAATCACGATTATATCAAAAAAAGATAAGTGAAGAAGAAACTGTCACAAAAACTGCGTTTGAAATTAGCATCTCTAAACTAAAAATTATCGAAAAAGAGCAAATAACTACACTTGAACTTGAAAAAAACAAACAAATTCAAAACATATAAAAAATTATTTTTTGATTTTTTAAAGTCGGTAAAAAATTGTTAAAAAAATGTGAAAAAAGGTGTTAAAAAACGTGAAAATATTAAAATTTAAAAATATTAGAAACATTGAAAGAGAAAAAGAAAATAAATTATAAAAAATATTTATTTTTATCAAAAAATCAATTATAATTTATCAAAAATTAATTCAAAAAATAATATTTTAATCACTAAAAATGATAAAAATTGATAAAAAACAATAAAAAACAATAAAAAACAATAAAAAACAATAAAAAATAATAAAAAATAATAAAAAATAGGAAAAAATAACAAGAAAGGATAAGAAATAACAAGAAATAACAATAACTGATTTAAATTTATTAAAAATAAAAAAAGTCGCTAGAAATGGCGACTAATTTTTAATTGATATGTTAGTTGCTCTATAAGCCGAGTTCTGTATTAGACAAACATCTATCTAGACTTAATGTTACCATTAAATTCAAGCGGTGTATAAGACTGAGCGAACAACTCATAAGTCTTTTACCTTGCATCAGGTGGGGTTTACACAAAATGCAGATCTCCCTGCACCTAGTGGGCTCTTACTCCACTTTTTCACCCTTACTACAATGTAGCGGTTATTTTCTGTTGCACTTTCCTTAAGGTCACCCTCACTGGGATTTCTCCAGCACCCTGTTCTGTGATGCTCGGACTTTCCTCGTGATTGCTCACGCGTTTGTCTGGGCAACTAACACGCATATTATATCACTCAAAAATCATTTTGTCCACTACTTTTTTGCACCAATTTTTGGAAAACACACTTAAACTTTTTTTATTGCAAAAAATAATTTATTATGAACCAATTAATTTTTAGTTTGTTGAGCGTGAAGATTGCAACAAAAAATTTTTTTGCATCCTTAAATTTAAACGCTTTTTTATTCTATAATAATTAAGTTATCACACGCAAATAAATTTTTAAAAGAATTTTATAAAAATTAAAACAAAAAATGATTTTAAATTTTAGTTGGGAGACAAAAATATTGTTGCATATTAATTTTTTTACTAAAAATTGCAAAAACTCTTTAAATTTTGATAAATATATTGTATAATTTTGCTATGAAAAAAGAATATTTAGAATTTTATGACCAAGCCAATGATGTTTTGGGGGTAGATTTTCAAATTTTAATGGCAATTGAAGAGATGAGCGAACTTACAAAAGAACTTTGTAAATATTTAAGATGCAAAAAATTCAACGATGTTGATGGAATGGAAAAAGTTAAGGCAAATATTATTGAAGAAACTGCCGATGTTTTGAATGTGACTGAAAATATGGCCTATATTTTTGGTGAAGAAGAAGTTAACAAAGAAAGAGATTTTAAAATTAAGCGTTCTATTGACAGAATGAATTCTTAATTGCTATTTTTTGGTTAAAAAACTAGATTAGTTTGATGACACCTAATCTTTTTATCGGCTGATTTTAAATTATTTGCAATTAAAATTAAATTAGCTAATTATTAATTAAAAATCAAAGAATAACAAATAAATAATTAATAAATAACTAATAAATAATTAATTAATAATCAATAGATGATTAATGATAAATTAAATAATTAAAATAAATAAGTTAATTAAAATAATTTTAAATAATATTAACTTAATTCAATTTAAAATTTAATTTTACTTAGCTAAATTGAAAATAAAAAAAGTTCGAATTTTCGAACTTCTTCTTTTTATCTTGTAAATTCTTCATCTTCACTCACATTTTTTGTTAAGTTTTTAGGTTTTGCATAGCCCACAACTTTAAAAATTGGAGTTTTGTCGTAATACTTATAATTAAACTCTAAAAGGTGCCCGTGTGGGTTCACAAGCAAAGTTTTAAGATGATTTTCATTCTCGTTTTTTTCGCTTGAAAAATTTAGCAAAACATAGTTAAGGCAAGAGAATTCGCCGGCCTTTTTTAATTCAATAATGTCGTAACGACATAGTTCATTAAGAGAAACAAC
>CAYXET010000112.1:0-2697 GCA_964464025.1 uncultured Christensenella sp.
TTCTTTCAACAAGACCTTTCGCAATTACGCTTTCGTCTTCCATATTAAGTAGTTGATATTTCAAACTTGAACTACCACAGTTAATAACTAAAATTTTCATAAAAATTCTCCTAAAAAAATATTGTATGTATAAATTATATTGATTTCGTGCTAATTTTGCAAGCAAATTTTTAAAGTAGTTTGATTTTTATTGAATTTTATTGTAAAATTTAGTTATGAAAAAAGAAGAAAGAAAAAAAGTTGTTGCAATCATTTGCGAATTTAACCCAATGCACACCGGTCACTTGCACATTATTTCCGCGGCAAAAAAAATCACGTCGAGCGAATTTTGTGTTGGGCTTATGAGCGGGAATTTTTCACAACGAAGTGAGCCTTGCGTTTTGAATAAATACGACCGCGCCGAAATTGCCGCAAAATGTGGAATGGACCTTGTTATTGGTCTTCCAACAGCGTTTTGCACAAACAATGCCGAAATTTTTGCGCTTTCTTCAATTAAAATTCTCAACGAACTGGGCGTTGACTTCCTTGCGTTTGGGTGCGAAATTTCAAACGAACAAGCGTTTTTCGACTTGGCTAAGTTTCAGCTTTCTGATAACAAAACGTTCAAAAAAGCGTTAAAAAAACACCTTGATTGTGGGCTTAGTTACAATTCTTCCACAGTTAGGGCACTTGAAGAGTGCAAAAGTTTTTTCAGGGAAGAAAATTTCAACGACGCTATTCAAATTTTGCAAAAACCAAACAGTGTTTTGGCTTTGGAATATGTTAAAGCACTTTTAAGAACAAAAAGCAAAATTCGGCCCGTTTTTGTGCCTAGGGTTGACAACTACAACTCTTCTAACAACATTGAAAACTTTGTTAGTTCGTCGTGCATTCGAAATCAGTTGCTTTCAACAAAACCGAAAAACATCGAGTTTTTGCCCGCCTGTTCGCACCAATTTTTCGAAAACTATTCCATAAACTTTGATTTATTTTCGACACTTGTGTTGCTTTCGATTAAACTTAAAAGTGCAAAAGAACTTTCGCAAATCTATGGCACGGGCGAAGGGCTTGAATTTAAACTTTTAAACGAAGCAAAAAAAACAAATTGCTTTCAAACCTTTTTCGATGCCGCCATTTCTAAACGATATAAGGCAAATCGGATAAAGGCAATTGTTTTGAACTCGCAACTTGGCATAACTAGCAAACTTGTTAAGAAGATTTACGCCAAAAATATACGCATTTTTGTTAAGGCGTTGGCTTTTAATTCAAAAAGCAGCGCGGTGCTTGGGTGCTTGAACACTAGGTGCGTTGTTGTTCGCAAAAATGATTTGGAAAAATTGCATTTCGATGCGTTTAACAGGGCTTTGTTAAGGGTTGAAAATAACGCTAATTCGCTTTACAATATCATCACGAAAGAAAAGCAAGGCTATAATGAAAATGTCAGAATGTGGGAAGATGATTTTGTGAATAAAGTGAGAATTATATAAAAAAATTGGCACAGAATGTTGCCAGCTAGGGGAAACATAGTTTATAATGTGGAAAACTAACTTTTTGTTTGAGTTAAAGTGCGCTTTTGGTGCACGCGAAATGTGGTGAACGTGCGGGGGCTTAGATTAGCACTTGCGGGGAAATTATCACACGCTTTGACTCACGCAAGGGCGTTAGTTTTTTTAATATGTTTTAGCAAAACAAAAAGTGGCACAAGGTGACACGAGGTGGCACAGATTTTAATGCACAAAATAAATTGTTTTGGCGAAAATTAGAAACTAGGAGAAAACTATGGATATTGAACAAAAAACAGATTTAACATTTATGAAAGTTGATGAAATGAATAATAAAGTTGACGAAATTTTGCTTGAAGTTTCGGCCTTATCTTCCGCGGAAAATTTGGGCTCGTCTTCCGACGGAGTTAGTGCAAAGGTGGACAGTGTTAGTGCAAAAATGGACACGCTTAGCGAAACGGCTGGGGCGATTAGCACAAAAACAGATGCAATTTTGGAAAACACCAAAAACACAAGCACAAAGATTGATGGCGTTAGTGCGAGCGTGGACACTGTGAACACAAAAGTTGATGACGTTAGTGCGGGCGTGGACAGTGTGAACACAAAAGTTGATGGCGTTAGTGCAAAAATTGAGAGTGCAAAAGGGGAAATTGTGGGGGCAGACAACGTGGACCTTACGCAAATCAGCAACAAATTAAACACGATTGCCACTTTCCTTTCCGACAACCCGCTTCCCGAAGAATTCAAGCCCGACCCGTTCAAACTGGACGAAGAGTTTTTGGGCTACACAAAAAAGGCGCAGATTTTCAACACCACCGATAGCATTGAGTGCACAAAGGAATATACAATCAACGAGCTTGGCAACAACACATATTTTTATATTTTGCAAGTGGGAGTTTATTCGGAAGACGAAACTTTCAGCATCAAATTCACGTGCGACATTGAAACAATAAACAGCAACGCACAAATTGAATATAACTTTGTTGACGCCACAATTGGCACGACCACAAACAAAAAAGTGACCGAAAACTTGACACTTGGCAGAAATATTTTTTCAAAAACAATTGAAAATATAAACGTTTTGGAAAACGGGAACTATGTGTTTGTTAGGCTTCCGAACGGAAATGGAACAATTATGCATAGCTATAAACTTGAAGTTTTTGGAAGCAATGTTGCAATTTTAACAAAGCCAAAAAAATTTAAGGTGTTTTCGAAA
>CAYXET010000113.1:0-2689 GCA_964464025.1 uncultured Christensenella sp.
AATTCCCCCGTTGTTAATTTTAAATTATTTTCGTTGGCAAGTTACCAACTTTTTTTTACAATCATATTCTAGCACAAGTTTTTATATAAATCAAACATTTTTTGAATTTTTTTAAAATTTTTTTAAATTTTTTGACTGTTAATAAAATCTTGACAATTTTAATTGCTTTTTAGTTTCTTTTTTGTTATATTATTATTGTATAAAAAATCTAAAACATTATTGTTGCTTGTTTGAAATTTTATCTTTTCTTGCAAGCTTTATATTGTTTAGATAACTATATTTTATCTATTTCAAACAAAATTATTTATTTACAGGAGATTTTATGAAAGATAAAAAGAAATTTTCATTCACAAAAATAGTGCTTTGGGCAATTGCAGGGCTTATTGTTGGTGCAATTTTGTCTTATTTTGCAAATGGACAAGCAAATTTTGATTTATCAACAGTTTTTTCCACTTTCGGGCTTGTTGGTGCAGGCATTGGAACCTTGGCCGGGTTTGTTATGGAACTATCAAAGTTAATGTCTACCCCAATAAATTCTAACAAAACAAAAGTTAAAAATCGTGAAGGAAAAGACGATGAACAATATTTTGACTCTCGTTTTATCACCGAAAAAGAACTTAGAACCGAAAAAAAATTTAAATTCTATTTGTGGCAGGACCTTAAACGTTGCACAAGTGAAGGAATTGTTATTAGGGCTGAACTTAAAAACAAAGAACTAATGATTAATATGTATAAGCCAATCCACACTCTTGTTATTGGAACAACAGGAAGCGGTAAAACAACTGGGTTTGTTGTGCCAACCATTCAAATTTTGAGTGAAACGGCTGCAAAACCAAGTATGGTTATCTCGGACCCAAAGGGTGAATTATATTTAAAAAACAAAATTAAACTTGAAAAATCGGGCTATGACGTGAAAGTTGTTGATTTGCGTGACCCAAACACCTCAGACAGGTGGAACCCGCTAGACAGAGCCTATGACAACTATCACCGGGCAAACAATCTTTTGAAAGAAGTTAAAGTTTATAAGGACGTTTCACCAAGCGTGGTTAAGGGCGTGCAAGTGATTAAGGGCTCAACTTACTATAACGAATGGTATGAATTTGGCGGAGTTGCCTATCCAAGCAAAGAAACTTTGAACAACGACATTAAAGCACTTAAAGATAAACTTATTAGCGACGCTTTTGAAGATATCCAAGATATTTGTGCTCAACTTTGTCCACCAGTTGGAAGCGAGCCACAATGGGCGCAAGGGGCGCAAGATTTTATTCGTGCCACTCTTCTTGCAATGCTAGAAGACAGTTTGTATCCCGAACTTGGGCTTACAAGAGAAAAATTTATTTTCTATAACCTATTCAAAATTTGTATGTTCCGTGATGCCGATCCTGATGCACCAGTTAGAACTCTTCAAAACTATTTTAAAGGCAGACCAAAATCAAGCGAATGTTTGGACCTTGCAAATGGTGTTATCAACAACGCTCCTTCAACCATGAAGGGCTATATGGGGCACGTTGCAACTGCTTTAAATTTGTTTAGTGACCTTGGAATTAGCTATTTAACAAGTGGAACGGATATTAACTTTTCAACTTTCACCGACAAACCTAGTGCGTTGTTTATTATCATCCCCGATGAAAAAGACACAAGATATCCACTAGCAAACATTTATATCACACAACTTTACAAAATTTTGATTGACAAGGCAACAAGCAACAAACCAAGCCTTGAACTTAACAGAACAGTATATTTTATTTTGGATGAATTTGGAAATCTTCCTAAAATTGAAAAAATTAAACCTTTCATCACCGCAGGACGAAGCCGAAGACTATTCCTTATGCTTATTGTTCAAGACTACACTCAACTTACTAGTAAATATGGCGAACAAGACGCACAAACAATCAAAAACAACTGTAATATTCAAATTTTCATTGGAACGAAAGACCTTAAAACAAAAGAGGAATTTAGCAAAAACTGTGGAAATAAAACTTTAATTCAAACAAGCACGTCGGAAGGAAAAAGTTCAGACAAAAATCAAGGAAAATCAACAAACACTAGTGAACAAATTATTTCCGTTCCGCTAATTGCACCCGAAGCACTTGACCACCTTAAAGAAGGCGAAGTTGTGGTGAACGTGTTCAGAGAATTTTCACTTAAAAGCACTTTCACTTGGGCTCATAAAAACCCTTATTATGACCTTACCACACCAAAAGCCGAATATAAGCCCGGGCATTCTCTTGATAAAGAAAAAATTTATTATGATATTAATGAAAGAAATAAGAAAATCTTTAAAGAAGACGATGACGACGATGATGACGACTTCGCAAGCTTTATGAAAAAATTTAAGAAATAAAAATTATAACTAATATTAATTTTTAAAAAATAAACTGTGAACAACTAACTTGTTTGCAGTTTTTTATTTAAAAAGCCTTTATAAAACTTTAATTTAAATTCTTATAAAGAACTATTATTGTGTTTTACATAACTTTGCAATAAAAATATTGATTTTTCTATTCAAACAAAATGCCATAAAATTTTTAGACAAATATATTGATTTTTTATTCAAACAAAATATCAAAAAGTTTTTAGACAAAAATATTGATTTTTTATTCAAACAAAATATCAAAAAGTTTTTAGACAAAAATATTGATTTTTTATTCAAACAAAATATCAAAAAGTTTTTAGACAAAAATATTGA
>CAYXET010000114.1:0-2600 GCA_964464025.1 uncultured Christensenella sp.
CTATAATCCAAACTTGGAAAACCCAGATTATATCAAAATTTTTGTTGATTCATCTTCAAGTGAAGCATATTTTAATGACAATACAAATGAAGAAAATCAAAAAGTTTATAATGAAACACTAAGGCTTTATAACGAAAGTTTTAAACAAAAAATGATGAGTGCAATTTTTAATGGAACGCTTTTTGAAAATCCAACAATTTCAAAACTATCACCTAAAAAAAATAGTTTTTCAACTGGGATTTACATTAATTTTCACTATAACGAAAAACAAATTTTGAAGTTAAACAATGATGTCTATACCTATAAAACCGAGAAAACGACCGAGACAAACATTGAGTATAACGACCTTTATATTGAAGTGAAAGATAGCGAAAATTTAACAACTTTTAACATCTATGTTCAAAAACTTAACAGTTCATATTACTACTATCACTACACAGTTCGTGCAAAACAGGCCGACTTATACAACTATCTAAAAGGTATTAACTAATAAACAGGCTAGGGAATAACTAGCCTTTTTTATGCCGAAATTGAAGCAGTTAAAAAGCAAGTTTTTGTTATTTGTTTGAATATTATGTTTTACAAATAATAATTTTTTTGATATAATAAAATTATGGAGCAAAAGTGTAGGGATATTTATGAATATTTTTCTCAACTTTTCTCTTTTCCAAGATGTGAATTAAATTATGAAAACGTTTTTGAGCTTTTAATTTCTGTGATATTGTCAAGTCAGTGCACAGATAAAAGAGTGAATGAAGTTACAAAAGAACTTTTCAAGGTTTGCAAAACACCAACAGATTTTTTAAATCTTGGGCAGGAAAAATTGGAAGAGAAAATTTATTCGTGTGGATTTTATAAAAACAAAGCAAAAAACATTCTAAGTTGTTGCAGTGATTTGATTGAAAAATACAATTCTTGTGTGCCAAACACATTGGAAGAGCTAACTTCGCTTGCCGGAGTTGGAAGAAAAACCGCAAATGTTGTGCTTGCAGAAGGGTTTAACCAAAACGCAATTGCTGTGGATACACACGTTTTGCGTGTTGCAAAAAGGCTAGGACTTTCAACAACAAAAAATCCAAACAAGACCGAAGAAGAACTGAAAAAATTGTTCGATGAACACTTGTGGCGAAATTTACATCAATATATGGTGTTGTTTGGGAGATATCATTGCAAAAGCAAAAATCCAGCTTGTGAAAACTGCAAGTTAAAAAAATATTGCAATTATTTCTTAAATTTGTGCTAAAATTGTTTTAAATTATGCTAAAATTGTTTTAAATTATGCAAAAATTTGATATGATAAACTTAAAGAAATCTATAAAATGATAAGTGATAAAGGAGAAAAAATGTTTGTAGACAAGGCGAGAATATACATTAAAGCAGGAAATGGTGGAGACGGAAAAGTTCATTTCTACACCGACACATTCACTATGCACGGTGGCCCCGATGGCGGTGACGGCGGAAAGGGTGGTGACATAATTTTTGTTGCCGATAGTTCAATCAACAATTTGGTCGACTACTATTTTTCTAAGCATTTTAGGGCCGAAAATGGCACGAATGGCGGGAATAGCAACTCCTATGGGAAAAGTGGCGAGAATATGATTTTGAAAGTTCCTTGTGGCACAATAGTGCGTGATGCGCAAACGAACAAAGTTATTGCCGACTTGGTTGAAGACGGCGAAAAACAAGTGGTTTTGCGTGGCGGTGCCGGCGGAAGAGGAAATGCTAAGTTTGCAAATTCTAGGCGTCAGAGCCCAACTTTCAGTGAACTTGGCGAAAAAACAAAGGAATATGTTGTTGATTTAGAACTAAAAACAATTGCCGATGTTGGCTTGATTGGTTTTCCTAGTGTTGGAAAGAGCAGAATTTTGAGTGTTTTGACAAGTGCAAAACCTAAAATTGCAGCATATCACTTCACAACGCTTTCTCCTAATCTTGGTGTGGTTAAATATTATAACAGCAGTTTTGTTATTGCCGATATCCCGGGGTTAATTGAAGGCGCAAGTGAAGGCAAGGGGCTTGGGCACGAGTTTTTAAAGCACATTGAGCGAACGCGAATTCTTCTTCACATTGTGGATATTGCCGGAGTTGATGGGCGTGACCCAGTTGAAGATTTTAAAATTATTAACGAAGAGTTAAGGAAATATAATGAAGAAGTGAGTAAAAGTCCACAAATTGTTGTTTTAAACAAAATGGATTTGATTTTTGATGATTTGCAAAAGGCGAAAGTTGAAGAATTTAAACAAAAATATGGGAAAGATTATAAAATTATTGAATTTTCAGCGGCAACAAGACTTGGTGTTGACGAACTTTTGAATGCTATTATTGCGGAAATTTCAATTTTGCCACCAAAAGAGCGAGAAATTTCGGAGATTGTTGAACTTGATAAGCGAGATTACACTTCATTTGAAGTTAACCGTGATGACGAAGGGCGTTTTGTTGTTTCTGGTGGGCTTATTGAAAAAATGAGTCGTGGAATTATTCTTTCCGACCCAGAAAGTTTTGCATATTTTCAACGAAGATTAAAACAAAATGGGATAATTGATAAACTCCTTGAAAACGGTCTTGTTGAAGGCGACACTGTTAAAATTGGGAACTATGAA
>CAYXET010000115.1:0-2510 GCA_964464025.1 uncultured Christensenella sp.
TTGCGTGATGAAATTGCATGTTTGCAAAAGTTGATTTCTAAACTAACAAAAATATGTGCAAGTGAAAAACTTCAATATAACCTTGTTAAAGAAGAAATGTTAGGCATTAAAAAACGTTTTGGCGACAAACGAAAAACAAAAATATTGTCAATTAACAGTGAAATTTCAGAAGATGATATTGTTAAAGTTGTAAAGCCTATGTATGTTTTGGTTACCGAAAAAAATGCAATTAAAAAAATACCAGAAAAAACTTTCGATAAATCAGCAAAAATAATCACAAGTGACAGCACTTTGAATGAAATTCATTCGCAAATTATTTTAACGCATAGCGATAAAAATGTGCTAGTTTTCACAAACCTTGGAAATATGTTTAAAATTCCAGTTGAAAAAATAATTGAAGCCAGATTTAAAGACCGAGGAATGTTTTTGAAAGATTTAGTTCTTCAATATAGCCCCGATGAAAAAGTTGTTAAAATGTTTGAAGAAAGTGAGAAATTCTATGAAAAAACCTACATTTTTGGCACAAAAAATGGTTTGGTGAAATTAACAAAAGGTGATGAATTTAAAACAAACAAAGCAAACATTTGTTGCATCAAATTAAAAGACGACGAAGTTTTGAATGTGCAAGAATTCGATAAAAAGAAAAACTTAATGTTCATCACAAAACAAGCAATGGCACTATATTGTAAAAGTGATGAAATTCCATGCACTTCAAAAACAAGTGGTGGAGTGAAAGGAATAAGCCTGAATGACGGCGATGAGTGTATGTTTGTTTCGCAAATTGAAGGTGAAGATTTAATTTTGATAACGAATAAAGGATATTGCAAAAAACTTGCACTGGATAATTTTGCACTTCTTGCAAAAAATCGAAAGGGTGTTAGGGCCTATACGCTTTCAAAACAAGATAGCACTGGAAGCGAAATTGTTTTTGCAAAACTTTGCAAACAAGATAGCGATTTGTTTGTGATAGATTCAAAAAATAAAAACTATGTTGTAGACACGCAAAACATATTAAAATCGAACAGACAAAACAAGGGCGGGATTGTTGTTAAAGACCGAAAATTAATTGAAATTAAGGCCGTTTATAACATTCTGGTGTAATTAAATCGTTGTTTTGATAAAACTGACTGAAAAAGTTTTAAAACTCATCTATTTTTGAAAAAGATAGTGAAAAATGTTTTAAAACTTAGTCGTTTTTGATAAAATTAGTTGAAATTGTTTGAAAAATCATTTGTTTTTGATAGAATTTGTTTGTAGAAAAATAAAAGTTAACCATAATAATAGCAAAAATTTGTTAAATTAAAATAATTTGATAGAAACAAAAATTTGTTAAAATAATGTTAATTTTATGCGTTAAAATGATAAAATTTAATTATAATTTTAATAAAAATTTTATGTTTTTAAAACAAATGTTACAAAAACTAAAATGATACAAAACGCAAAGTTACAAAACAAAAAAGTTATAAAAATAAAAAGTTGCAAAATAAAAAGTTGCAAGGCACAAGGTCTTAAAACTAAAAGGTTTTAAAATTAGAATATTAAAAATTAGAATGTTAGGAAAAATTTAATTATAACAAAATCAAAATGTTTTTAGTTTCATTTTAATAAAAAGGAGGAGGAAAATGTTAAACAAAATTGAAAAACGTATAATGAAATATTTTTACAATCGTTGTTATAACAAAGACACTTGTTTAATTCGACCAGAAGATATAAAAATAAGTTTGCTCCCCGATTTTGAAATAGACGACGTTCAACTCGACAGAGCAGTGAATAACTTAATTTATGACGGATATATTGACTTGATTGTGTCTGACAACAAAGGTTTGCCCGTATATTGTGTTGGGCTAAAAAGCAAGGGTCAAGCGTTTTTGCGTGAAATTGAAAACACAAGAAAAGAAAATCGATTTCTTCTTATTCGTTCAATATGTTTTGCACTTTTGTGCACAATCGCAACTTGGCTTTTAAGATTGATTCTAAAAATTTAGATGTTGGGTTAAGTATTTTAAAGTTAACAAAAATGGAAATTTTATATTTAAACTAAAAAGGAACATTGCAATTGCTTTGTTCCTGTTTTTTTACTGACTTTTTAAAAATTAATCTTTTAATTTTATTTCTCTTCATTAAGAAAAAATTTATATACTTCATTATATTTTTTCTACTTTTAGAAAACTCATTAAAATCAGGGTTTTTAAAATATAAAAAAAGAAAATTTAAAAATCCATTGAAAGTTAAAGTTATTGCTGGTCATTGTGCTAATAAAATTGATTATTTTCGGGGTTTTTAAACGAAAAATTAAAAATGATAAATGACATAACTAGACTTTTAAAGACAATGAAATTTTATAATCAAATGATGAGTGACATTATTGATTATTATTTTAAACTTTTTAACAAAAATAAAATTAGTTGAAATTCCGTTTTTTAAAGATGGGTTAAAGTGATTATGGTGTTAAGACTAAAAAAATAATTTTAACCCATCTTTAAAAAACGGAATTTCAACTAATTTTATTT
>CAYXET010000116.1:0-2463 GCA_964464025.1 uncultured Christensenella sp.
CACAAAGAAAGAGGAATTATGAAAAATTTATTATTTAGTATGGCAACATTATTAGTTGATACGTCAACGTATCCAGAAAAATGGCAATGGGTTGCAAGAATTGTTAACTTCCTAGAAACACTTCTTCCTTATGTTCTAATTGTTGTTGCAACAGCAGGAACAATCTATGCAGTAATTTTGGGCGTTAAAATGGCAAGGGCAGAAGATGCAAGTGCCAGGGATGAAGCTAAAAAAAGAATTATCAACTTTATCATCGCCTTGGCTGTAACAGTTTTGCTAATTGTGATTTTGAGAATATTTGTTCAATATTTGCCAGCTTGGCTAGGAATTGAACTTCCAGGGTCAACACCAAACACAAGTGGTGCATAATAGCCTAGGAAATTAAAATTTAATAATATAAGAAAAATTGCTAAAATTTAAAATTTAATTAAAATTTAAAACGGATAACAACCTTATCCGTTTTTTATATTTTTTTTCACTTATTTTTAAATTTTTCGACATATTTTTTTATTCTTCTTTTCTGTTTTTTAAATCTTGCCTTTTTCAATTTAATTTGTTAAAAAATAAAATAATAAAAAAGAAAAGATAAAAAGTTGTATCACTATAAAAAATTGCCCGAAAAAATGCCGGAAAAAAATGCACAAAATTGCCCGAAAAAATGCACGAAATAGACAAAATTTTGCATATAAAAAGATATGAATTTTTCAAAAAAACTAGATTTTTTCAACAGCCTTGTTTTAAGTGAAAAAAACTTAAATTATAACCTAAAAATTATAAAAGAAAAGGCAAAAAACAAAAAAATATGTGTAATGGTCAAAGCAAATGCCTATGGTCACAGCCTAAAATGGGTAGTTTTAAAACTAAAAAATAAAGTTGACTTTTTTGGCGTGTCAAACGCATCAGAAGCTCTTGCGGTGCGACAATATTCGACAAAATCAAAAATTTTGGTGTGCGGGAAAGCGTCTCAAATTAAAACCCTTATAGAAAACGGCATCAGTTTAACAATATTTTCGCTGAAAAGTTTGCGAGAAGTTACTAACGTTTGCAAAACATATAATCTAAAAGCCAAGGTTCACATAAAACTTAACACGGGAATGAATCGGCTTGGGATTTCAACGAATTTTGAACTGAAAAAAGTTGTGAATTTTGTAATGGAAAACAGTAATTTTGTTGAAGTTGAAGGGGTTTATTCGCATCTATTTAATGCAAAAAATCAAGGCTTAGCGCGAACGCAATACTACAAATTTATTGAATTTTTAAACTATGCAAAATCACTTGGGCTTGACATAACAAAGGTTATTCTGCACCTTGAAAACTCCGACGGGCTTTTCGAAAATGTTGATTTTCTAGATTTTTGTTCAATGGTGCGGATAGGAATTGCTCTTTATGGCCTTGAAAATGAAAATCTGCGCCCTGTTTTGAGTTTGTTTTCGCAAATTGTTGCCACAACCAAGGTTAATTTTGACGATTTTGTTGGCTATGGAAAAACTAATATTGAACAAAAAGGATATGTTGGGGTTGTTCCTATTGGCTACGCCGACGGAATTGGGCGAAATTATATAAATTCCTTTGTGGTTGTAAATAACATTCCGTGCAAAATTTTAAATGTTTGTATGGACAATATTATCATTGATTTATCAAATTGCACTTTTTGCACTTTCAAAATTGGTGATGTTGTTGAAATTATTTCAACTAATAACGAAAAAGTAAATTCCGTTCAAAATATTGCGAAAAACACTAATCAAATTAGTTATGAAGTAATAACAAATATCAATCAAAATCGCCTAAATCTTGTTTTTGAAACCTAAATTAATATTAATTAAAAATTGTTTAAAAACTTTTATAAAAGACTTAAATATTAATCAAAAATTGTTTGAAAAATTTAATAATAAACTTTTAATTAAAGATTGTTTGATGTTTTTTTAATATTAAAATTATTGCTAAAAAATATTTGAATGTTATTTTTTAATATTAAATTTAGGTGCTAGAAAAATGAAATTAATATTTATAAAAATGAGATAAAAATAGGTTTGATTTTATAAAAAAGTGATAAAAACGAAATTTGCAACTTAAAAAATGCGAAAAATGTGTTAAAATTCATAAAAAAATGGTAAAAAAATAAAATTTACAATTTTTGTGTTAAAAATATGCACAAATGTGATATAATGCAAGTGTATGAGAATTATTGCTGGGAAGTATAAGTTTAAAAAATTAAATGAATTTGACGTTTCAACCACAAGGCCAACGGGCGATAAAGTGCGAGAAGCAGTTTTTGGAATGCTTGATGATTTGGAAAACGCAATTTGCCTTGACCTTTTTGCGGGAACTGGCGCCTTGGGTTTAGAGGCTCTTAGTCGAGGGGCAGAGAAGTGTTATTTTGTTGAGGAAAATCTTGCAATATATAAAATTTTAGTGAAAAATTTTCAAGATTTAAAAGTTGAAAAAGCGCAGATTAACGCTCTT
>CAYXET010000117.1:0-2381 GCA_964464025.1 uncultured Christensenella sp.
AAAAAGGCAACGTTAAGTTGCCTTTTTTGTGTGCTTTTTGCGCTTTAAAATGCGAATTTTTTTGAAATTTATCATTAACGTGTCGATTGTGAAAATTTTGAAAACTAAACACAACAAAACATAGCAAACGACGCCTAAAATTGAACTTATTGCAATTGAAAAAAATGTTGTGAAAAACTTCGACATAACCCCAAAAGACCACCTGTTGATTAACGTGCTTGGAACAAGAAAAGCACACATTTTTAGCGTGTCAGAAAGGATAACCCCTTTCAAATTTAACTCTCTTTTAATCATTCTAAGGTTCAAATAGCTTGAAACAGTAAGCGAAAGTGCCATTCCGATTGCAAGGGAATAAATTCCAAAATATTTTGGCAAAAAAATGATAGAACTCATCAAAAATAAGCTTGCAAAAACATAATGCTTGAAACTTTTAACTTCATAGCCCAAAGAATTCAACACACTGCTAGTGATGTCGTTTATGCCCATCGGAAGCATAATTAGCGCGCAATTTTTAAGCATCTGACCGCTTAATTCGTTGTTGAAAACAAACACGCCAATTTCTTTTCCGATTGAAATAAAACACGGCACAAGCAAAAGCGAAATAAACACCGAAAAAACTAAACTTGTTTTCACCTTGCACGAAAATTCTTGCATATTGTCTTCGGCTTTTAGTTTTGCAAGGTCTGGGATAAGGGCAGTGCAAAGCGAGCCTACTAAGGTGTTTGGCAAATATAGCAATGGAAGAGTCATTCCCATGGCAATTCCAAACAATGCCACGGCCTGTTCGCTGGAATATCCCGCACTAACAAGTCTTAGCGGAACAATCATCGAAATTAACATCCCCGCTAAACTTGAAACAATTCTTAAAAATGTTATTGGAGCTGATTTTTTGATTAGTGGCTTGAAAAAATTTTTTGGATTAGAAAATTTTCCTTGATTTTTGAAATAGAACAACATACTAATTAGTGTTGCAATCACACAAGCAATGCTAATGCTTAGGGCACAATTAATAATACCTTCTTCAAGCGAATGACTGCCAAGGACCAAAATTACCATTAAAACGAATTTTATTATTTGCTCAATAAAATCTACAAGGCAGTTCTCAAAATGCTTCTGCAAGCCCCATAAATAGCCCTTAAAGCCAACATTCAGCGCAGTTGCAATGATTGTTGGAAGCAATGCAATCAAAACTGATGCCACCAAACTGCTTGCCGAAAGATTTATGATTAGGGGCTTAAAAACAAAAGTTAAAACGCAAATTGCAGTGGCAAGTCCTGCCGCAAGGATTGTTCCGCTTGTCACAATCTTGTGCGCGTTCGCATATTTTTTTTCGGCCACATATTTTGCCGATAGCCTTGAAATTGTTAGTGGAATTCCGCTTGAAACTATTGTTAAAAAAACCGACGCAATGCTAACGCTGATTTGATATATTCCAATAATTTCGGCCCCAAGATTTCGGCTCATAAAAATTCGAATAAAAAATCCGAATATTCGTGTTAAAATTGAAAATAATGTGATGATGAAAACTGCTTTAAAAAGATTTTTGAACATAGTTTATTATATTGTTGCGAATTTTAAAATATAATATGATAAGGAGAAAATATGGAAATTAAGTTAATTAAGAATAAAAATTTTATTTATAAAGTTCAAAAAAATGAATCGTTAAAAGACGTTTGCAACAAGTTTAAGGTTTTGGAAAAGACTTTAATTGAAGATAACGCACTTTCGTCTTGCGAAATTATGCAAGGAGATTTGCTTTATATTCGCGAAGAAAACACGTATATTCACGTTGTTATGCCCCTAGAAACGCTTTCGGAAATTGCAAGGAAATATAGCGTAAGTGAAAATTATATAATAGAAAAAAACAACCTTAAAACAAAAAAGATTTTCATTGGCCAAAAGTTGATAATCTAGTGCTAAGGAATTGTAAATTTTTTTAAATTGCTAAATTTTTGAGCAAAAAATTAAATTTTTAGCAAAATTTTTTTAATTTGCTAGTTTATAGGCTATTTTTGTGATAAAATTAACTATAATATAGTTTTTTTAAAACAAAAAAGGGAAATATATGCAAAAAATTGAAAGTGTGAATAACGAGACGATAAAAAAATTGGTGAAATTAAAACAAAAAAAATACCGCGACGAACATGGGCTTGTTTTGGTTGAGGGATATAAAATTTTTTTGGAAGCGGTGAAAAGCGAGCAAGAAATTTTAAGCGTTTTTGCAACTGAAAGCGAATTTGAAAAAATTGATGTAAAGAATTTTTGCAATGTTTATGAAATTAGCAAAATGGTTAGCCAAAAATTGACTTTTAACGTGACCAGTTGTGATTTTTTTGCAGTTATCAAAAAGAAGCAAACAAAGTTAACAGACCAAAGTTTTT
>CAYXET010000118.1:0-2380 GCA_964464025.1 uncultured Christensenella sp.
TAAAAAAGACGACAGATTAAACAAATATGTTTTTGTGAAAAGTGACAAAAAACAAGAATTTGATTTTAGTGAAAAACAAAAATTTAAAGCGAAAAATAGTTTTGAAAGAAAAAATAAATCTGACAAAAACAACAATTTTGGAAATAAGAAAAACGTTTTTAAAAGCAAAAAAAGAAATTTTGAGAGCAAGAAAGACGTTTTTGAAAACAAAAAAAGGAATTTTGAAAATAAAAACAAGTTTGGTAGAAGACAAAGAAGAAAATAGGAGCGACTAAAAATTTCCGTTAAAACTTTACCATAAAAAATAATAGTTATTAATAAACTTTAAGAAAAGCAAGTAAAAAACTTGTTTTTTTATTTAATTTTGTTAATTTTTATTAAAAAGTTGATTGAAAAAATTGATATATGAAAATATGTTTTAAAGTGGATATGAAATGTTGATTTTATTTGCTGATTTTGCCGTGAAATTAGTGTTGAGACTATTAATGTATTTTTTGCTAATTATTTTATAATTGTTTGACAAAAAATTAGATAATATTATATAATTTATATAAAATAGAACAAAATATTTTTGTAGATTGTGCTATTAAATTTTCAGTTAAATTTTGTCAAGGTTGCGGTGTGTTAAATTTTAAAAATTTTTTGAATTAAACAAAGTTTATTCGCAATTTTGCAAAATGATAACGGAAAGAGAATTGACAAAATCTGAAAAAGTCTTATGAGGGTGTATGAAAAAAAAGCGAGCAAAAAAAATTAATTGGTTTTTGAAAATATTAAAAACAACTGGCATAAGTTTGGCCGGAATTTTAGGGTTCACGGGTGCAAGCGTTGGTGTGTATGCCTTGTTTGGAGGATTTAAGGATAAGGTTGTTAGTTTGCAAGGAATGAATTTTGAGCAAGCAGCCTATGTTTTGACCGGAACAAATGTCGACGGCAAAATTATGGTTGGGGTGAAAAGTTCAGATAGTGGCGAAATAGAGTCGGTGAAATTAATTCCAACAAACGAAGATGCAACGAAACTTGATGTTAGTTTGTCGGGCGGGCAAAACATTGTTAGATTTTTAGATAATCAAAAAGTTGGTTCGCCAATTCAGTTTGAAATTGTTCAATCGGCATCAAAAGACCCAAACAACTCAAACAGAGTGACCTATCACAATAAAGGTGGCGACTTTACGCTTGAAGCTGTTCAAAAGGAAGACCAGCAAACAACAAAAACGCAAATTTTTATCGACACAAAGGTGCAAAGTTTTAATTTGGTTGCAAAAAATAATGACGAAGAAATTGACCAAAGCAAAATTTATAAGGGCACACAATTTAAAATGTGTGTTGAAAATATTTTTCCGTCGAACTCGCTAGACGTTCCAAAAAATAACCTAGACACATATAAATCAATTTATGGACAAGACTTTTTTAACAAAACAATTTTATTTTTTAGCCAAAATGAAGATATCGCCGAAGTTAACAGAACAACGGGTGAAGTTAAGGTGAAAAGCGACGGTAGCTTTACAATTGATTGCTATATCGCATCGTCTTATGAAAATAATGCAAAACTTCCACAATATAGCAGTTCGCAGGAATACATAGACGAACTAAGCAAATATACTGTTAAAAAATCAATTCAATTTGTTTCAAAGCCAATTGAAGTTTCTGGAATTAGTGCTAGCAGTGAAGTTAGCAAAGATTTATACGTTTTTAACACATATAAATATGTTGTAGATTCAACTGCGGCTGATGACGAAGAAAGTATAAACCTAGATTTTTCGTTGTCAGTGCCTGAAAACAGCGACTATTCTGCAGACCTTTTGAAACATAAACGAGAAGACATTCAACTTTTTGAAGGCTTTAAACTTGGTGATAACTATTATTTAAGTAGTGGGCAAGAGTTTGGGGAAACTGAAAATGTTTTGCTTGCAAATTATTTTACTATCACAAAAAACATTAATCCACTAAGTTGGAGAATTCGTGTTGAAGATTTTAGTTCGGTTAAGGACATATATTTAGTTGCTCGAATATCAAACAAAAAACTTACGCAAGAAGACCTTGCGGCAATTAACAGCGAAGACGGCTTGCTTGTTCAAAACACAAAAGATAGCGAAGGAAACTTTGCATATTATGCGTTTGTGAAAGTTAAATTGCAAAGTCAGCCGACGGAAGAATTTTCGTTTAAGGAAAACAAACTTTTGGTTTCTTATGCCTACGACGAAAATAACGCGAAGTTTGATGACAACATTGTGCTATTAAACCAAGAAATGTTGAATATTACAACGCTTATTCGAAAAAGTGACGACAACGCAACATATAATTTTATTCGATATTTTGTTGTGAATAATGAAGTTGACGGGTTGCAAATTTTGGATGTAAAAAATGATGCTTTTCAGGC
>CAYXET010000119.1:0-2338 GCA_964464025.1 uncultured Christensenella sp.
AATAAAATTAGGATAAAAAAAACTAGGAAAATCCTAGCACTTGGTGGGCCATCGGGGGCTCGAACCCCGGACATTTCGATTAAGAGTCGACTACTCTACCAACTGAGTTAATAGCCCATATTTACAAAAACAACTTTCATAATAGCAGTAACTTGCAAAACTAGTTTTTAGCGCAAATTCCAACCAAAACGAATTAATTTTATCATTTTCGCAACACAAAGTCAATATTTTTTAGCAAAATGTTAAAAAAGTGTAAAATAACTCAAAACCGCGACACATTAATTTTAAAAATAAAAAAAACAAAGATAATATGTAATCTTTGTTTTAAAAATATCCAAGACTAATTAAAAGTGCTTTGTCAACTTCTTTCATTTTATATTCCGGAAGCTCGCCAATTTTTTCTTTTAGTCTTAATTTATCGATTGTCCTAATTTGTTCAAGCAAAATCACGCTGTCTTTGCTTAACCCACAACACGAAGATTCTAAGGAAATGTGTGTCGGCAATTTTGCTTTGAAAAGTTTGCTCGTTATTGCCGAAATAATAATTGTTGGACTATATTTGTTTCCAATATCATTTTGAATGACAAGCACAGGTCGTGTGCCACCTTGTTCGCTTCCCAGCACTGGCGATAAATCTGCCAAATATAGTTCCCCTCTTTTAATAATCATTAAACCTCACCAACCAAGATTCATATAATGCAAAAGAAGAATTATCAACTTCTTCGTTCCAAATTTCTTGGCTAGATAAATTATTAATCTCATAAAAATTTTTATACATCAAAATCAACTCTTCTTTCTTTATATTATGAAAAAGAGCCTTTTTTTTGTTAATTTTGACATTTTTCATTTCTTCCAAATAGGAATTAAAATCATTATTAAAAAGTTTTCTCATATTTTCTCCACAAAAAAATAGCCATAGGCTATCTTTATTGTTTGTGAAATTTAATAAATTATGCAAATTGCCGTGGCGTGACTGTCACTATGCGAAATGCTAACATCAAGTTTAGATAAATCTTCTTTTTTCAAAAGTTCTTTAATCTTTTCATTTTCAACAACAAATGGAATGTTTTCAAAGTGCCCAATTTCAACTTCTTTAAGGCTCACCCCTGCCCCTATTCCAATTTTAAAAGCTTTCAAAACAGCTTCTTTAAGGGCATAAATTCCAGCCAAAGTTTCAAATTTTTTCTTTTTTGTTAAAATGTATTCAATCTCGCCAATTGTGTAATATTTTTCCAAAAACTTTCGATAATCTAACATTTTAAACCTGTCAATTTCAATCAAATCAATCCCAACTTTCATTTTCTTCCCCCAACAAATTAAACCCTTTTTTTATGCAGTCAAACGAATATCCCTTGCTTTGCAAATTTCGATAAATTTTTTGTTTTACTTTTATATCTAAACTTTTATTTTTAGTTTGTTTTAAAATCAATTTTTTTATGTTCTCAATTTCTTCATCTTCATCAAATTCCAAAAATTCATTGACAATCTCTTCGCTAATTCCCTTATTTTTCAAGTTAATTTTTAGTTTATTTTTGCCATATTTATTTTTATAAGTCTCAACATAACTTTTTGCATAAATTTTATCGTCTAAATAGGAATATTCTCTTAGTTTTTCAACAACTTTTTCAATAACTTTTTCGCTAAATTGTTTTTGCTTCAAATAGTTTCTCACGTCAAGTTCGCTTTTCATCGACTTTGAAATATACTTCAAAACCTTGTTAAACGCAAAAAAAGTTTCACTTTCCAAAACAATTTTTTCAAGTTTAGCTTCGTCAAGTTCAATGTTGTTTTTAATGTTATATTTCACCACTTGGTCAAGGCAAATTCCACTATAAAACTCGCCATCAGCGAAAATATTGTATCTATCTCCTTTTTTTTGCTTTTCAATTGTAACTATCATTTTTCGCCCACCAAAACATAAAATCCTTTGTCTCTTTTCAAAACATAAACATTCTCAAATTTTGTTTCCATAAATTTTTTGATGCTTTCTTCCCCGTGTTTTTTTCTGATAACCAAAACAAGTTTCCCATTTTCGTTTAAATGAGAATATGTTTGTTCAATCAAACTAAGCGTCACGCTTTTCCCAGCCCTGATTGGCGGGTTCGTTATCACAAAATCAAAATTTTGATTAACTTTTTCAAACAAGTTGCTACAAATTATTTCAAAATTTTTGCACCCATTTTTTCTAAGATTAATTTTTGAAAGTTTGCAAGCAGTTTTTGTTATGTCGGATAGCATAAAATTTGCTTTTTCGAATTTTTTCGACAAAATTATCGCAACAATTCCAAGCCCACAGCCAAGGTCTAGGCAAAATTTGTTTGAAAGATCGAAATTATCA
>CAYXET010000120.1:0-2330 GCA_964464025.1 uncultured Christensenella sp.
GGTAAAAGAAATTTATGAATTTAATGGAAAAACTTTAAGGCAACTAACGTTAGACGACTTAAACAATGTCACCGCAACACACATTGAAATGTATTTAGATTATTTGTCATATTATGAAAAAGACGAAAAAAGTTATAGCAACTCAAACAAAACAAAAGCCAGAAAAATTTCTGCATTAAGGTCATTTTTTAAATATTTATACAAAAAAGACCGTATTAAAGAAAACGTTATAACAAAAGTTGACCTTCCGAAAATAAACGACAAGGAAATTGTTCGATTAAGCACCAATGAAGTGACAAACATCTTAAATTTGGCCGAAAATGGCAACGGATTTAGCAAAAATCAACGTGCTTTTTTCGAAAAAACACAAAAAAGAGACTTTGCTATGCTCTCACTATTTTTAGGAACAGGCATTCGTATTAGTGAACTTGTTGGTTTGAACGTAAACGATTTCAATTTCGAAGACAACAGTTTTGTTGTAACTCGAAAAGGCGGAAACAGGATGATTTTATACTATTCCGACGAAGTTAGAGTTGCATTGATTGACTATATTGAATTTAGAAAGTCAAAAGAAAAAGAAAATTTTGATTTATCTTCACCATTTTTTCTATCTCTTCAAAACAAAAGAATTAATGTTAGAAGCGTGGAAAATTTAGTTAAAAAATATGCAAAGGTCGTGTCGCCACTTAAAAAAATAACCCCGCACAAACTTCGTTCAACTTTTGGCACAAACCTTTATGAAGAAACAAAGGATATCTATGTTGTTGCCGAAGTTTTAGGGCACAAAGACGTTAACACAACAAAAAAACACTATTCTGCCATTAGCGAAGGTGTTCGTCGAGAAGCACTTTCTGGCGTTAAATTAAGAAAAGATGATAATGAAAACTAAAAACTAGGTTATTTCCCTAGTTTTTCCTTTATTATTGTTGTTGCTAAACTATCGCAAATATTGTTGTAATAGTTGTCCGCGTGACCTTTAACTTTCACCCAACTAACATTGTGCGGCTTTAAAACATCAATTAGTTTCAGCCATAAATCCTTGTTTAAAACTTCTTTTCTTTGCGAATTTTTAAAGCCATTTTTTTGCCAATTCCCTATCCAATTTTGAGTGAAAGCATTAAAAACATAGGCGCTATCCGTGTAGATTGTAAGATTGCACGGCTTTTTTATAGCCATAACACCTTCAATCACGGCAGTAAGTTCCATTCGATTATTTGTGGTTTGTTGCTCAAATCCGCATAATTGTTTTTCCTTACTTTGACATTTTAACACACAGCCCCAGCCACCCGCCCCGGGATTTCCACTGCACGCACCATCTGTGTATAAGTCGACATCTAACAATTTTCCCATATTTTCACCTTATCAAATTAATTTTTCAAAAAAATTTTAAATTTTAATAATTTGTTGCAACCATCAGCAATTCTCTATAACTTTTTATAATTTTACGTAACATTTTATATCATTTCATAGCTTTTCATAGCTTTTCATAGCTTTTTATAGCTTTTTATAGCTTTTTATAGCAACATACAATTTTTTATAACGTTTTATAATTTTCTACAACATTTTACAACTACTTTTCTTTAAAATTTTCAATTTTCTAATTATCTCCATTTTGAAACCATTTTTTTATTTAAAACTACTTTCCCTTTGAAAATAACTTTCATTTAAAATGTTTTTCGTTGAAATTATACAATAAAAAACAACAAAAAGTCAAATAAAAACTCTCAAAAAACATTTCGAGAGTTTTGTTGTTTGATTAATAATTTCAGTTTATTCGCACTTTATTTTGCATATTCAATTGCACGATTTTCTCTTATAACATTAACCTTAATTTGGCCCGGATATTCCATTTCGTCTTCAATTCGTTTTGCAATATCTTTTGCCAAGAATAACGCTTGATCATCAGAAATTTCTTCTGGCTTAACAATAACCCTAATTTCACGCCCAGCACTTATTGCATAGGACTTGTCCACACCTTTGAAACTATCAGCAATTCCTTCTAGTTTTTCAAGTCGTTTAATATAATTTTCAATACTTTCACGCCTTGCGCCCGGTCGGCTGCTTGAAATTGCGTCGGCCGCTTGAACCAAAACTGCTTCAACTGAATGGAATTCTACATCACCATGGTGAGCCTCGATACAATGAACAACTGCTTCGTTCTCTTTGTATCTTCTGGCCAAACTAACACCAATTGAAACGTGTGTTCCTTCAGTTTCGTGGTCCAAAGCCTTCCCAAGGTCGTGCAACAAGCCTCCACGTTTTGCAACTTTAACATCTGCGCCAAGCTCTGCCTCCATAAGACCTGCAATATAGCACACTTCCAAACTATG
>CAYXET010000121.1:0-2323 GCA_964464025.1 uncultured Christensenella sp.
TATAACACACACAAAAATAAAAATAAAGAATATTTTTAAATCTATCAACTTAAAAAAATATAAATTTATGGGAGAAAATAGCAAAATATTGCACAAAAACACAAAAAGACAACTTGAACTTTTATAGGCAAAAAATAAAAAAAGAAAAGGGATTGTGAAACTAAAAAAAACAAAGGCTATCAAAAAATTATATGAAAGAGAAAAATAAGTGAATATCAAAATAAAAATTGATAAAAATAAGAAAAAACTTGCAAAAAACAAGCCACTATCACTAAAATATGCAATAAATTTTGCAAAAAAATATATAGAATTTAAAAACAAAAAAAGTGCCAGCACATAAAACAGGTTTAGAAAATTAAAAATTAAATTTAAACCTGTAAATATACCAAAAGCACCATTTAAACTAAAAAATATGACATTAACTAGCCTGTTTTTGTTCATTTTTTGTCTTATTTCTCCACAAACTAAAACATATCAGTCCTATCCCAACAAAAAACAACACTATGCTTAGAATTTGTGAAACTCGGAGCGTTCCAATAAACAAACTATCTCCTCGAAGCCCTTCAATAAAAAATCTTCCTAGACCATAGAAGCAAAGATATGCCCCTGTTGTTAAACCAACCTGTTTTGTTTTATTATAGACAATAAATAAAATTATAAACCCTAAAAAATTCCAAGCACTTTCATAGAAAAATGTCGAATAGTGCCAAGTGCCGTCTATCATCACCGAAAACGGAAACCACATTAGGCTTGGATTTGTAACTTCAACACCATAACAACAGCCACCAAAATAGCAACCAATTCGACCAATTCCTTGTGCCAAAATCAACCCACTTGCAATAACGTCGGTTAATTTTAGAATATTGATTTTTTTTGCAATTGCATATATCAAAACCCCAATAAAACCACCAATTATTCCGCCATAAATTGCAAGCCCGCCGTTCCAAATTTGCAAGAATTCCACAAACGAAAAATCAACTTCTGAAAAAACACAATAGTAAATTCGCGCACCCAAAATTGACAAAGGAAAAATTATCAACAAAAGGTCAAAAGTTATATCCTTTTTAAATTCACCACTTTTTTTGAATAGATAATTGCACACAAAAAATGCAACAATAAATCCAACAGCCATTAAAAGGCCATAGACACTGACATTCATTCCTAAAAAATTAAAACTAACATTTAAAATCATTTCTTATCCTTTTTTTTGAAAATCTCAACCTTATTTTCTTGCCCTTTGAAAAAGCGAACAATGTTTGATCTGTGAGCAAATATTAGCAATGCAAATATTAACGCAAGCAAAATTATTTCAACAAAATGTGTGCTGTGAACTATTCCAACAACGCTAAGCCCCGTTACAACACTGAAAGATGTTAACGAGCCAATTCGAGTGGAAAGCAAAACAATTAGCCCCACAACAAGAAAAATTGCAAACCATAGTGGATATAGAACTGCAAAAATTCCTAGCGTGCACGCAATTCCTTTCCCGCCCATAAAATTGTATGCGACCGGAAAAATGTGCCCAATTACAACACAAAGCCCTGTGAAATATACTAAAATATGCTGATAAAATGGAAAATATGTTTTTGCTATCATAAAAGCAATAAAACAAGGAATTGCAGATTTCAAAATGTCTAAAAACATTGTGAGAAGCCCAATTCTTGCACCAAAATTACGCATCATATTCATTGTGCCCGGATTTCCCGAACCTAGTTTTGTTATGTCGCTTTTTTTAACTTTTGAAATAATCCTGGCAAAACTTATGTTCCCCATTAAGTATCCAAAAACAAAAAATGCAACAAAAATTGAAATTATTTCTAACATATATCCTCTTCTACTTTACTCTTGAAAATTAATTCTATCGGAGTGCCTTTAAAATTTATGTTTCTTCTTATGGTGTTTTCTAGATATCTTTCATAAGAAAAATGCAAATGTTTTTTATCGTTAACCTTAAACAAAAATGTTGGTGGATTTGTTTTTGTTTGACTGGCAAAATAAATCTTCAACTTTTTTCCATTAATTATTGGCGGTTCAGTCATTCGAACGGCATCACCGACAATTTCATTTAATGTGCTTGTTGGAATTCTAAAACTTGCGTGCTCTAAAATTTCTTCAACTTTCGTCATCACGCTTGCAACTCGTTGACCTGTTTTTGCTGAAATATAAAGCGTTTCAAAATAGCTCATAAAACTTAGGTCTTTTTCAAGTTGTTTGTTGAAAACGTTGATTGTTTTGTCGTCTTTTTCAATCAAATCCCACTTGTTCATCACAATTAAACTTGGTTTTTTTTCTTCGTGAATATAGCCTGCAATTCGAACATCTT
>CAYXET010000122.1:0-2270 GCA_964464025.1 uncultured Christensenella sp.
CGGTGCGTCAGTAGGTTTAGGCGTAGTTTAAAGAGAGAGTCAATCTTGGGCTGGAAATTGACTTAAACAAATCTAAATTGAATTTCAACACTCGAGTTGCTTTTCGGTAAAGGCGGAAATGTTGTTAAGAAAAGCCAGAAAAAACTGTAAAAATTTTAATGAGGTCAATTTTTGTTGACGAATTTAGGTGGTATCACGGTTATTCATCGTCCTATAACAAGGGGCGATTTTTTAAAGGAGAGATTATGAAACAAAAAATTATTGAATTAGGTAAAAAATTTACTGAATGTCTTCAAAAAATAGAAAATGAAAAGGAACTTGAAGATTTAAGACTAGATTTTGTTGGGAAAAAAGGTGAAGTTTCGCTTTTGATGAATGATTTTAGAAATGTTCCAAACGAAGAAAAAAAAGAAATTGGAATGTTGATTAATGAACTAAAAAACAAAATCGAAGAAGAAATTAGACTAGCAAAACAAAGTTTAGATGAAAAAAGATATGAAAATAAAATTGCGGGAGACAAAAAAATAGACTACACTCTTCCAGCAGTTGATAGTGTTGGGTCATTGCACCCAAGAACAATTTTGCAAAAACAAATTGTTGACATTTTCGTTTCGATGGGGTTTGTGATTGAAGACGGTAATGAAGTTGAAACTGAATATAACAACTTTGACGCTGTGAATGTCCCTCAAAGCCATCCGGCGCGTGATATGCAAGACACTTTTTGGCTAGATAACGGCGAAGTTTTGAAAACGCAAACTTCGGCAGCACAAAATCGAATATTAAAAACTTACGGGCCAAAGTGCAAAGTATTGTTCCCCGGAAGGTGTTTTAGAAATGAAGAACTTGATGCGACGCATGAAAACACATTCTTCCAAATTGAAGGCGTTGTGGTTGACAAAGACGTTAGCGTTGCAAACTTGATTTACTTTATGAAAGAAATGCTAAAAGGTGTGTTTAACAAAGACATTGAAGTTCGACTTCGACCCGGGTTTTTCCCGTTCACCGAGCCATCTTTTGAACTTGATGCAACATGCCCAATTTGTTCGGGAAAAGGTTGTAAAGCGTGCTCTAACACAGGCTGGATGGAACTTTGCCCTTGTGGAATGATTCATCCAAACGTGCTTAAAGAAGCGGGAATTGACCCAAGTGAATATAATGGCTTTGCGTTTGGGCTTGGCTTTGACAGACTTGTTATGATAAAAACAGGGCTAGATGACATTAGATATTTAAATAGTGGAAATTTGAGAGTTCTATCTCAATTTAAAACAAAAATTTAGGAGTTTGTTATGAAAATTTCAATTAATTGGTTAAAAGATTTCGTTGATTTAAGTGGAATTAGCGAAAGCGAGATTGTGAAAAGATTTAATCTTTCAACCGCCGAAATTGAAGGCGTGGAATATAAGGGAAAAGACACTTGTGGTGTTGTTTTTGGAAAAATTTTAGAGATAAACGGACACCCTAGCTCAAAGAAATTGCATATTTTGAAAGTTGATTTAGGAAACAAAGTTGAACAAATTGTTTGCGGGGCAAAGAATGTTCGAGTTGGAATGATAACTTGCGTGGCAACAGTTGGTGGAAAAGTTTGTGGGCATGAAATTACTTCGGCAAGTCTTGTTGGTGTTGAAAGCAACGGAATGTGTTGTGGCTATTGCGAACTTGGAATTGGAAGTGATGACACAGGAATTATTGACGTTTTGGAAGATGTTAAAATTGGTGAAGATATCAAAAATGTTTGGCCAGTTGATGACGTTGTGTTTGAAATTGACAACAAAACTTTAACAAACAGACCCGACTTGTGGGGGCACTATGGAATTGCCCGAGAACTTGCTTGCATATTCGATAGAACACTAAAACCACTTTGTTTGGAAGATTTAGAGAAATATAATAATTTGAAAAAGATTGATATTAAAGTGAACACAGACGGGTGTTATAGATATAGCGCAATGAGTGTTGAAAACGTGACAAAAAAAGTTTCTCCAATGGAAATGATGATAAGGTTAAACTATGCCGGGATGCGAGATATAAATCTTCTTGCCGACATAACAAACTATGTTATGCTTGAACTTGGTCAACCTATGCACGCCTTCGACAACGAAAAAGTGTCTGCAATTTGTGTTGAAAACTCAAAATTGGGGGATAAACTTTTAACACTTGAAGGCGAAGAACACGAAATTTGTGAAAATTCTATATTAATTAAAAATCAAAACAACGACCCAGTTGCAATTGCGGGAATTAAGGGTGGACTTATAGACTCAATTGCCGATAGCACA
>CAYXET010000123.1:0-2256 GCA_964464025.1 uncultured Christensenella sp.
TCAAAATATCTTGAAGGTCAAAGTTTAAGCTGTTTTCTGTTGCAACTGCAACATACATTTTAACAATACTTATTTTAATTGTGTCGTCTTTTAAAGTTTTTTGATTTAACGACAACTCATCTTCTTTAAGATAAACTGTGCTAACATTTGCTTTAAGTTGCAAGTCAGTTATTTTTAAATTAAGACTAAATTCGTGGCCATATTTTGTCACCTCTTCGCCTGAAATTGTAACAACAACATCGGCTTTTAGGTTCTTAATTGCAAATTCAAAAACGTTGATATCTTGTGGAATTTCCAAACAAGAAACTTCACATTTGTCATTAACTTGCTCGATGCTGCTATGGTTTTTATCATAAACCTTTATATTGTTTGCCAATAGTTTTTCAATTGTTTGTTTTTCAAGCAAAACTTTTGTTGCTTGCTCATATTCATAATAAGATTGAATTTGTGCTAAGCTTGGCGAGTCAACTATTGTGTATGTTCCAGCACTTAGAGTATAGTAGATTTTGCTTGCATCAATAACTGTGTCGGTTGTTTTTTGATACACACCAAACAACGAATTCAATTCAACTGTTTCTCCGTTATTAATCAATTTTGTTGAATTCGATAAAGTTAGATTTGAAGGAATACTTAATTTAATTTTCCCTTCATAATAGTTTCCGTTATATTCAATTTTGCACACAACAGTAACATCAGAACCAACAAAGTTATTCGTTGGAACATTATATGCCCCCGAAATCGCATCACCATTTGCGTTAAAGAACGAATAATTTTGCGAAGTGACTGCCAAAACTTCTTCTCGTTCAATTGTCCCTAAGTAGGTTGTTTTTGTGGTGCTGTATGCATTTTTATATAGTTTTGCGTTTTCGCTTAATGTTGCAACGTCAATTTGAGTAGTTCCAACAGGAACTTCAATTTGAGTTGTTGAAACAAAATATTTTGGAACAATCATAAAGTTTAAAACTTTACAATCACTTTCATTAAAGAATTCCGACGTAATTTTAATCTGGCAAGTTGTTTCTTGCAAAACTTCTTTAAACGAACTATCATAAAGTTTGTTTCCATCATCGTCTAGCGACAAACACTCTTGTCCAAACAACGCTGATGAAAGACCATTAAAGAACACAAAACCATCAAGGTTATTGTTCGCGCTAGAACTACATTTAAGATTAAATTTCTCTCCACCAATAACTTTTTCATATATCTCGCCGTTTATGCTAATTTGGTTTGATGTGTTTCGGTTTTCAATAATTTCAAAATTTTCTGGGGTTTTAATTGAAATTGAAATTTCTCTCGACTTCACAATTTCACCATTTTCGCCTATCGCTTTTATGCTAAATTTCAATTCAGAACAAAGTTTGTGTGGATAAATTGTAATTTGGCGTTCAGTTTCGTCATTTAATTTTGAAGTGTCAATTTCAATAATATTGTTGGTTGAAATATACGTTGCATCATTAATTTCAACAATCTTGCTATCCTTTTCTTGTGCTAGAGTTGTTTTGTTTGTTCCACCTACTGTTGAAATTTTCAAAACAACACAATTATTTGTGTTTTTGCTTCCTATTGACGTTTGCAAGAAATAAACAAGTCCGTTTCTTTTGTCGGTTGGTTCTGTTCCAACAACAAAACTTATTTTATCATTAATAATGGCATCGTCGTTGTTAGAAATATTAATGCTTGTTATTGGATTTGTTACAACTTTAATCTTAAATTGTCCACAAACTTTTCCGTTAAGCAAAATTGAAATAATACTTTCGCCGGCACTTGCACCAGAAACAGTGATTGTGTTGGCATCGTTGCTTTCAAAACTTTGCCCCGAAATTTTAACAACATTATCATTTGATGAAGTTATTCTTAAATATCCTTCATTAAAAGCCGAGGTTAAGCCATCGATGTTATCTGTTTTAAATGATATTATTGCATTTTCACCTTTATTAATTTCATAAAGTCCGTCAGTGTTAGGGTCAATGTTAATTTCAAAATCTTTCAAGTTTATGTTTTGTGAAACAGTTAATGTTAGTTCGCCGTTTGCTTCTCGGTTCACTTCAACAAACTCATAAATTCGTTGATTATTTTCATCAAGTGCATATTTTCCGTCGCTATTAATTTTGTATCTATACTTATAATTTTTTGCCGTAATTTGAACCGAACCTTTGTTTAAAGCCTTGATATATGTTCCATAAATCATATCTTCAACAAAAGTTGTTTCACCAGTTTGGCTATCAACAACTTTTTTGTATCTTCGAATTTCGTTTT
>CAYXET010000124.1:0-2247 GCA_964464025.1 uncultured Christensenella sp.
TTAAAATTATAGGTTTGAGCGATAAAGATATTTATGATGGTGTGTCAACTAAAAGAAAGAAAAAAAGAAAGGGAGGTGTGTATTATTAATTTGATTTTTGCGATGATTGAGATCGAGAGGAAGAGCTGTTGTCTTGTACTATCGTACTTTCTTGCTTTTCTCCTTAGCTTTTTTTCTTGCTTTCTTTGTTTTGTTTATAATATTGTTCAATTTGCGTTTCAAGATTTACTAAATTCTCTTTAGATTTTTCATAATAACTTTTTGCTTCCTCAACAGCTTGTTTTGAAGGAAGATATGCAGTCATTTTTCCAACATATTCATTTAGCGTTGCAAAAACTTTAAGTTCGCTAATTGCATTTATTGTGTCTGAGTGAGACATTGTTGAAATAAATGGGTTAGTGGTGCATTTTGAAAGATACTCATCTAAATTTTCTTTTTCCTTTGTTTCTAGCAAAAGATAATAAAATCCATTATATCCATTTATGTATTCTTCATATTTTGCTTTAAAATCGAAAATAAGCGTTTTGATTTTTTCACGGTCTTCTTCGGTTGCAATTCCTTCTTCTGTTCGTTTTTTATAGCCATTTGTGCCGGTATATTCGTCTGATATCTTTTTAATCAGTTCAAACAACTCGTCTTTTTTTGAAATCGCACTTCCGCTTAACATTGCTTCATAGAAACTAATAATTTCACCAGACGGAGTTATATGATTGCTCTCTAACTTTATTTTTGAATAGGTCGAACTTTGCGATGTGCTTGTTCCAACGGCACCAAAACTGTTGCTATAAATTTCGCTAACCTTGTTGCCCGCAATTGAAAGAATAGAGGCATCTGTTCGCGTTGTTGGATTGAAAATAAACCCCGAAAGTGTTAGTGCCAAAACAAGCAGGGCAGTTATAACAAATATGCCCGGTTTTAAAAATATTTTCTTTAATTCACCTTTAACTAATCTAAAAATTCCCATAAAACACAATCCTTTACAAAATTTTTTGTTCCTTTCCGTTGTGAACAATTTCTAAGAATATTTTTTCCAAACTTCTTGCCACTGTGCTTATTCCATAAATCGACAAACCTTTTTTAATTAAAAGGGAAGATATAATTGGAATTTCGTCATTTGAAATTTCAACAACAACACGATTTCCAACGCAAAAAATTGACATTTGAGGAAATTTATCATAGATAACTTTCCCAGCAAAGTTTGGATAATCAACTTTAAACGAAACTTCCAATTTCGAATTTATGTTTTGTTGAAGCTCCTCAATTGTTTTGTTTTCAATTATCATTCCGTTGTCTATAATTCCAACCCGATCACAAATAAGTTCCATTTCAGCCAAAATATGGCTTGAAATTAAAATTGAAATGTGCTCTTCTCGACTTATTTTTTTAAGGAAATTTCTCATATCCTTTATTCCATTTGGGTCAAGCCCGTTTGTGGGTTCATCCAAAATTAAAAGCTTAGGAGAGTGCAAAAGTGCTTGAATTATTCCAACACGTTGCTTCATTCCTAATGAATATGTTTTAACTTTGTCGTTAATTCGATTTTCCATTCCCATAAGAGCAACAAAATGGTCAATTTTGTTTTTATCTATTTTTCCATAAAGCGAAGCATAATATTTCAGGTTGTCCATTCCGCTCATATAGGAATATAACTCTGGGTTTTCAATTATCCCGCCAATATTCCTTATTGCTTTTTCAAAATGAGTTTCCACATTATATCCGCACACAAAAACTGCTCCGCTAGTTGGCTTTGCAAGACCAGTTATAACTCTTATTAGCGTTGTTTTTCCGGCACCATTTTGACCGATAAGGCCATATATTTCGCCGCGTTTAATATCGAATGACACATTGTTAACAGCCGCTCGTTTCCCAAAAACTTTTGTCACATTTTGCACCGATAAAACAATATCTTTTTTAGTTTCCATTTTCACTCCTAATTAATTATATCATAAAATTTGTTCATTGTAAACACTAGTTAGAAAAGAATTTTAGTTTATAAAACACTTTTTTTAATATCCCAAACAATGGAATATTTAGCAAAATCAACGCTTCTAGGCAAATTTTAACCACAAAATAACTCGTGTTATTTTCATTCATTCCTTCAAAAATGTTCATACACACAACCAAAATTAAACTAACAACAAAAATCAAAATCAAATAAGAAATTGTGTTTCTATATTAACTTTTTAGTTGTGTTTTATATCTGTCTTTGTAATAAATTAGGCCAAAATAATAGGTTAAACCAAGGCT
>CAYXET010000125.1:0-2128 GCA_964464025.1 uncultured Christensenella sp.
TCTTAGCATAGCTAATTGTTCAATTGGTTGATGCGTTGGACCATCTTCTCCAATCAAAATATTGTCGTGGCTAAAAGCATATAAAACTGGCAAATTCATTTGTGCCGTCATTCTTAGGGCTGGTTTAAGATAGTCACCAAAACTTAAATAGCACGAACAAAAGGCAAAAATTCCACCAAAAAGCGTTATTCCATTACAAATTGCACCCATCGCGTGCTCCCGAACGCCAAAATGAATATTCCTTTGTTTATGATTTTCATTAAAATATCCTTCATTTTTGATATATGCCATTGTTGATGTGTTCACATCGGCACTTCCGCCAAGAATATTTTCAAGTTTTTCGCAAATTTTATTCAAAACAAATTGATTATTTTCTCTTGAACTTAAATTAGTGTCGGCATTTAGCTTTAAAATTTCTCCTAAAACCTCATTATTCTTTGAAAAATTAAAAAATTCTTCTAGTTTTTCATAATCTTTTGGATATTTTTTCTTATATTTTTCTAACTTATATTTTTCTTTTTCAATAATTTTTTGCTTATTTTCAATAATTTTTTCAACAAACTTTTTATTTTCAGCTTTAAAAGACATAAACTCGCTTTTAACATTTAGTTTGTTTTTCAAAAGTTGTGTTTCTTCAACAGAAAACGGCTTTCCGTGGCTAATTTCGCTATCTTCAACGTGTGAGCCAAAGCCAATTAATGTGTCGACAATAATAACGTTCGGTTTATCTACGCTAGTTTTTGCTTGTTTAATTGCATTTTCAATTGACTTAATATCATTTCCGTCCGAAACGTGAAATACATTAAAATTCATCGACCTAAATTTTGCATCAATATCTTCATTTATCACACAATCCGTGCTTCCTTCAATTGTTTTGTTGTTTTTGTCATACACAAAAATTAGGTTGTTAAGTTTTAGCGCACTGGCAATTGAAAAGGCTTCGGAAGAAATTCCTTCCATCAAACAGCCATCACCAAAAAAACAATATGTGACGCCGTCAAAAATTTTTATATCTTTTTTATTAAATTTTTCAACAAAAAACTTTTGACTAATTGCAATTCCCACACTGTTTGCAACACCTTGTCCTAGTGGTCCTGTCGAGCAATCAATTCCGCAAGTTGAAATTTCAGGGTGGCCGGGTGTTTTAGAATTTAACTTTCTAAAACTAAAAAGGTCACTTCTTTTTAGGTTCATATCAAACAAATTCATACACGCATAGTTTAACGCGCTTGAATGACCTGCCGAATTAACAAAAAAATCTCGATTAAAATATTTTAAATTATCTTTGTCAACTTTTAGGTTTTTAAAAATTGCATAGAATATCGGGCTTGCTCCAAGCACAACTCCCGGATGTCCACTTTTTGCGTTGGTTATCATTTCAACCCCAACAACTCTTAAATTATTAACAATTTCATTTTCTTTCATTTTTCGCCTCAAAATATTTTTTAATTTCCTCTATCAAACAATCTTCAACGCTTTTTGTATTGCTTTTCACTTCCACAACAACTTCGCTCACCTGCTCCACAATTTTTTCACGCTCATTAAAAACTTTTTCAAAAATTTTGTCTGCAAAAGTGTTGTGATATTCTCCAATTTCTGTCAATCGTCTTTTCAATTCATCAATATCAATTTTTACAAAACAAATTATAGTTTTTTCTTTTAGATATTTATAATTAAATTCATTTAAAAGTGTTGGCAAATCCAAAGACATCACTGTGTTTTCATAAGACGACAGCACTTTCAGTGACTTTCTTTCAAGGTTGTTGTAATATTCCAACCCCGCTGTTTTAATTATGTGGTCAATGTTTAGAACATCATATTGAACAAACTCGTTAACATCAACAAAATTCATATCAAGTTTATCCGCCAAATTTTTTGCCACCAATTTTTTAAATGTGTCGCTTAGCGAAATAATTGCAATCCCTGTTTTCACTCCTATCACTTTCCTTTCCAGTTTTTAATTAAAATATCCATTTTTTTTGATAAAATATACTAATAGAAATCAATTCGAATGGCTCAATAAATTTTTCTCTATACATAATATTAACAAATTTTTTGATTTTAGTGAAATAATTTATGCAATTTAATAAATTTATTCTTTTTTTTATTGTCCGTTTTTTGTTTTTTA
>CAYXET010000126.1:0-2101 GCA_964464025.1 uncultured Christensenella sp.
ATTTTAAACTTTTTATGTTAAATTTTTCTTTTTCGTCTTGCACAATTATTGTGCAAGACGAAAAAGAAAAATTTAACATAAAAAGTTTAAAATCTAGGCATAATTGCGGTCAAAAAATTCAGGCACTTAAAATTAAGACCGAACAACGAGTTTTCATTTTAGATGAAGAAAATCAAAAAAATGACAATATCTTAGTGCAAAATGTAGAAAATTTAACCACACAAACGCCTATCACTAACCAAATCAGCCCAAATAGCAACTTGCCAACAACATTAGAAACAATTCCAAAAAACAAGCCTATTCACACCACACCAAATTTGCTGGTTGCAAACTATAATCTTTTAGTTGGCCGAAAAGTTGACAAAAACATCTATTCAAGCACAAATGAACTTATTGCCAAAAAGAACACAAAAATTTCGGAAAGCACAATTTTGAAAGCACGGGTTTTCAACAAAACGCGCGAATTAATTAAATTTTCGCACTAACACAAAAAAACGGACAACATATTGCTGTCCGCTTTTATTTTTTTAATAACTTAATTTTTACTACTGTTTTGTGTCAAAATCATTTTCTTCAATTTTAATCATAGTTTTGTTTTCGCTCAAAACATTTTCTTCGCCATTTTCTTCCTTTGCACTGTCAATTTCAGTTTTTTCAGAAGTCTCAACGATTTCTTCGTTAGCATTTTCACTTTGACTTGTCAAATCATCATAAAGTTCTTTCAAATCATCCTTTGTTTTAATTGTTTTGTCTTTGCTTGTTTTGTTAACAATTCCGGCCGTGACCATAAGACCAATCACAGCTACACTAATTGAAATAACTGCTTCAATGTTGATTTTAATTTTAAACACTTCAACTAAAATTTCAAGCAAAACAATCACACTAGCAAGAACAGTCATTAAAAAATTATAATTTAAAAATTTTTTCATTTTGCTCCTTCTGCTTCTTTTTTCACTCTTTTTGCAGGACGTTCCAAATTGTTTTTAATTTCCAAAATATCTTTTTCAATATTTTCAACAATATTTAAGTTTTTGTTTAAATTTTCAATTGTTTGTTGATATTTTTTCTCTCTTTTCGAACTATCTTTTAACGAATAGACCAAAAGACCCAAAAACAAAATTGCAAACAGTCCATTTTGAATAGCCAAATTAACTATTTCTTTCCACATATATCATCTCAAATTTTGCAAACATTTTTAACATATAATATTATAAAATTTCACTTTTGCTTTTCTTGAATTTATCACTAAGTTTTTTAGCAAAAACAATCATTTCTTTCCTTTCGTTTGAAAGAATTTCGCTATTTTTTTGCTCAATTTTTTTCAATAATTGTTTTTTATTCAACAAAACCATAATCCAGAAGTTCAATTTCAAGTTTAACATTTCCAACTCGAGCTTGCTTTTCAGTTGTGCAAATCTTAATTCCAATTTGTTTTCCTTTCAAATTAACCTTAATTTTGCTTAGAGTATCTTTTCCTTTAACCACAAAAGTTTTTGATGTCTTTTCGCTAAAAATTGTAACGCTAACATCATATTTTGTGAAAATTGAGAAGTTTCTCACGTGCTTAATTTTGTTTGAATATCCAAAATCAGTTAGTGGCGAAGTCCATTCCTTTTTAAGTGCTACATCAAAATTCACACCGCTATGGTCAAGTTCACAAATCTTTGTTGTTTGCCCACAATTCAAAACAATTGCTATTTTATCTTGCTTATCAAGTTGAATTGAGCACAAACTTGCAACATCAATTCCACGAAGAATATCAAATTCCAAAGTTTGAGCATCCAAAATGATTAGCGCATTATTTTTGCAATTTTCTTCGCTTTCGCAACCAATTTTTTGTTCGTCCCTAAAATTAAGTTTGCACGCCAAATAATATTTCCCGGCATGAAAAGCACAAACAGCTGCCGAATTTTCAACATTTTTCAGCATCTCGTTCACCGAAATATCCAAAACCTTGCTCCACACGCCATTAAACTCCGCAATTCCTTGCTTTGTTAACATTAGCATTTTGTCTCCGCAAATTGCCACTGTGTTTTCATAAATTTTATAGCCCGACAAACTAAGATGCGTCACATTGTGTTCTCCTAGTTTTCCAAGAACG
>CAYXET010000127.1:0-2082 GCA_964464025.1 uncultured Christensenella sp.
TTTATCCTATAAAACAAACAAAATTTTAATTAAAAAGATGCAAATTTTAAATAAAACCCCACCAAAATGATGATGGGGGTTTTATTTAGAAAACTTTATGTTTTAAATTGCGATGTTCCAATAGAAGCCGTTGGAAACTGTTTTTGTTACAACAATTTTTATTGTCACTGTATCTCCCACTGTTTCGTCAAGGATTAAAATTAGATCAGTGTCGGCGCTAACTTCGCTCCCTAGAACGCTTGAAAGTGTGATTGTGTATGTGCCAGCAATAATATTTTCTAGCGTGCCGGCTCGGTCTTCGTTTGTTAATGCCAAACAATAGTTTGAAGCACTATTCGAAACACGAACTAACACAAGTCTTTCTTCTGGGCTAATATCTTCACTGAACACAATATTAAATGTGATGCTTCCAAGATATTCATACATCGTTCTTAAAACTGGGAAATCTACAATTTTTTCTTTAAATTCCCAGATATTTTCTAGGTCAAAATCTTTATAAATTTCATTAGTTTTGTCTTTCAATTCACTCTCAGATTTTCCGTTTCCTAGAGCATCAGCCAGTTTTGTTGTGTTATAATACACAGCCTGACTTGAACCCGCAGCTTCGTCTTTCACTGTTCCATAAATTGTAACCTTATCAGCTTCGTTTTTGTTTGATATAGTCGAGTTATTATAACCAACTTTAACACTTCCATTATTTTGTGCCACAAGGCCAGCCACAACAACTTCGGCATATCCCTTAGAGCCTGTTACAACCGAACCTGTGTTATAAACATTGTCCACTTCGCCGTTGTTTAATGCACAAATTCCGCCAATTAAGTTTACATTTGCAGTGACATATCCAAGGTTTCTTGTTCGAGAAATCTTTCCGTTGTTTTGTGCACAAATGCCACCAACAATTCCTGTTAAAAACATTTCCGAAACAACAGTCGTGTCGCTAATAACTTGACAAGAAGAAGTGCAGCCCAAAATTGTTCCAAGGTTTGTTCCGCAAATTGAGCCAACATATAACTCACCTTCAATTGTTCCGTCAACTGTAATAGATTTTATCAACGCATTTTGACCAAGAATTTTAAACAATCCAGCGTTTTGATGAGAATAAATCTTCAATCCGCTAATTTGCATATTATCGCCAAGAATTGTTCCCTCAAAGTTTGTTGTCACTCCGATAGGAATAAAGTAGTAACGAGAAAGGTTGATTTTCATATCTCTCTTTTCAGCCTTAAAATAGGTGTTTTGATATGCTTCGCCTAGCACGTTTACATTATAGGCAAGAGTCAAGAAATCATCGACGGAAGAAATGATATATGGGCTTTCCTTTGTTCCTTTTCCGGTAAAGTTTGTTAAAGCAAATTTTGTTGGTTGCCCATTATCGTCTAGGTCTAGCCATGTTTCAAGCTTTTCAAAGTAAATGTCAATAAACATATCCTTTGTCACATTACTAAACCCAATGATATAGTCCACTTTAATCGACGTCACTTTTCCTTCAACTTCGGCCGTGACAGTTTTTAGCCTATATCCTTCTGGCGCTGGCAATGTGATTGAGAAACTTGAGCCATATTCAATTTCAAGACGAATTATGTTTTCATCAAGTTCTGTTAGTTCGAAAACATCGCTCGTCATTCTGCCAACATTGCTTCTTACCGTGATAGTTATTATCTTGTTCTTTAAAACAACTTCAATCGTTGCATTTTTATTTGCCATGTAGTTATAATAGCCGTCTGTAAAAGTGATTTCGCTTTCAAACTCTTCGCCGTTTTCATCTGTTAAGATAAATTTATCCAAGGATTTATCATCGGCAATTGAAAGGGCAAATTGAATTGTTGTTCCCTTTCGCGTTGAAACGACGTTATTTTGGTCAATTTCGAAGCCTTTTTTAACACTAAACGAGGTTGTTTGACTGTCGAATATAAATTGCGTGTTAACTAAAATTTCGGCAAATACAATGTTAATTGTGCTATCTTCACTAACCGAAAGTTGCAAAGACGCGAAATCTAAATCCTTATAGACTGAATAGTCAATGTCATATAAAACATCATTTATCAAAATTTTTGTCAAATATGTTCCAATGAAGTTTATGTT
>CAYXET010000128.1:0-2046 GCA_964464025.1 uncultured Christensenella sp.
GTGAAATAGCAAGTTTGATTTTTGGCAGTGTAGGCATTGGATTGAATTCCATATTCATCAAACTCTTTCACAATATCATAACTTGTTCGCTTTTTTGTGCCCTTAAACATCATATGTTCAATAAGATGACTAATTCCAAAGTCTTTTGGGTCTTGTTCATTTCCGCTCCCCACCCCAACAAAAAGTTTAAGCGAAACGCCTTCAAAGCCTTTCATTTCGTTCACAACTAGTCTTGCGCCACTTGGCATAATTTCATATTTTGTCATATTCTCTCCTAATTTTTATCCATAATTTAAGTTCTATTAATTATATCATTTTTAATGCAACAAAACAACTTTTTATGTTAAAAATCAAAAAAAACTACAAAATTCTACATTCTATTCGCTAATAGTTTCAGAAACAGTTGTCAAATTAAAGCCATTTGTTTTGTAAAATGAAATTATATCTTTAAGAGCCTTTAATGTGTGGCTTGTTGGGTGCATCAAAATCAAGTATCCATTTTTTGCATTCTTTGTTGCTCTCTCAAAAACAAGATTTGCGTCTTTATCTCGCCAATCAATTGTATCTTTGCTCCACATAATTGTTTTGTATCCTAAATTATTTGCAACTTCCAACGTTTGTTCATTGTAGCTTCCGCTTGGTGGGGCAAACAAAGACATATCATAGTCTATCAGACTTTTAACAAGTTTGTGAGTTATATATATCTCTTCTTGATTTCGCGACTGTGAAAGATATTTATGGTCTTTGTGATAGTATCCGTGATTTGCAATTTCGTGGCCATTTGTGTAAATTTCTTTCAAGACTTCACTGTTCGAATTTGCCCACGTCCCACCAACAAAAAAAGTTGCTTTCACGTTTTCTTCTTTCAAAACATCTAATATTGGCTTGATATATTCCGTTCCCCAATAAACATTAATCATTAAACTAACATTATTATTTTTTGTGTTGCCTAAATATATAGCGTTAATATTATTTTCACTAAGATAAACCGACTTTATGTTTCCAGCAAAAGCCAAAAAAAACACTCCCAGAACCAAAACTAAAAGAATAAGATTTGTGACACAAGTTTCAAGGTTTTTAAACCTAAAAAATTTCTTTATAAAATTCTTCATAATAAAATTTATTAAAATTTTTAAAAAATATTACATAATTCTTTGATTTTTTGTTTATTTTTTGATATATTATAGTATATAGCAAAAATTTAAGGAGCATTTTATGAACTTTTCTGGACTACTATTTTCACTCGCTGAACTTGGAAATTATCTTTTAAGCAATTTGCACATTGTGTTTTTCATTTTGGCTGGACTATGCCTTGTTGGGTTTTTTGTGACATTTATAATTTATCTAAACATTAACAGAAGCAAAGAAAAGCCACAACAAAAAAATTGGACAATTGAAAGTGCAAAGAGATATCTTGAAAGCAACAACATAAGCATAAAAGAAAACTCAAACAAAGATGTTGAAAAAGAAAATGTTAGCGAAGTCAAAACAACAAAAGCACCAAGGGCAGCAACAACTAGTTTATCAAAAAAACCTGTTAAACCTTTAACCGCAAGCAAAATTCAAACATCTAGCGTTACCCCAAAAAAACCACAAATTAAAGCTGAAACAAAAGTTGAAGAAAAATCTTCTGAAACAGATAACAATGTTTAACTAAACAAATAAAAAATAATGCTTAATTATATAAATAAAAAACAATAAAAAATAATAAAAAATAAAGAATAAAATAATTTAATTATATAAAAAAATTTGTAAAATCCTAAGTAAATAAAACAATAAAATAATTAAAATAAACAAAAAACGAAAGTGCAAACAACACACTTTCGTTATTTTTTTGAAAATTTTAAAAAACAATTTTTTGAAGTTTTTTAAAAACAATTTTTTGAAGTTTTTTAAAACTTATTTTTAAATTATTAAATAACAATTTTAAAATTCTTTAAACTTCTTTTGAAAATTTTCTGAAAATTAATTTTGTAGTTTATAAATGTTTTAATTTATAAATTTCCTACAATTTATAAACACTAAATTTTTTATAATTTTTCAATT
>CAYXET010000129.1:0-2020 GCA_964464025.1 uncultured Christensenella sp.
GAGTTTAACAAAACTCCCGAAACAGAAAGACTTCCGACTTTCACATGGCAGTTTTTTATTGTTGAATTCACACTATTTGCAACAAACGCCCCAATCTTTTTTCCGTTAGACACTTCGCCAACCACGTTGTAACCTTCAACAACGCAATCTTCAACCAAAGAGTCTGTTAACGAAAAAATATATCCACAATCTTGAATTATCGTTGCGCCGCTATAACAATTTTTTATATGACTATTTTTTGCATTGCTACGCACAAAACTGCCCGTTTGTATTGAATGCACATTATAAATATACGCTCCATCCAAACTGTTAAATTGAATATTCAATGGAATATTTCCACCATCAAACTCACCTTTAAACCAACTTGAATAATTTCCAAAATAGAAGGTCGACGTGGACATACCTTCCGTTCCTTTAATAACTGCTTTATAACTTCCGCCATCGTCAATAACTCCGGCGTTCATACCTTTAAGTTCTTTTGCAAAAAATTCTAGGTCGTTTTTGTTATAAATATCAAACACCACTTGATATTTTTGTTTGCTAACAAAATTTCCATTTGAATATGTTTCAACTGAATTGTTTTGAATTTGTATTTTATTAACATTTTCGCCTATTGTTTTATCTTTTTCAGATTTCAAAACGTCGTTTTCTATCGTCCCTAATTTATAATTATAAACTGAACATAGCAATATTGACTTATTATCAGCAAACGTTCCTTTTCCTAATTTGATTTCGTAATTTTTATTCATCTCTTCTCTTGTATCTTTCAAAATCAAATACCAAGACGAATTTTTATAGTTTAAATATGTATAGTAACTATAAGTTGCATAACTATTTGGACTATAACTTGTTTTAACAAAAAAATTGTCCAAATTTGTTAAAGAACTTAACGAAGTCCCACACTTTGCACTTATTGTGTATGGACTATCACTTCCAAGAACACTTGTTTGTGGAATAGTATATGTTCCGCCCATAGATAATGTTCTATTATTTGAAGATTTATTTCCTGTTGGAATTGCACTTTCCCAAGCAAATAGTTTGTTATCTTCACTATCGTTAACTTGCAAATAATTCCCACTATTTATGTTTGCTGTATAACCAGTTTTTGTAACCAAAACAGTTATGTTTTTTCCACCCTTACCAGATAAGTCTGCGCTGTCTCCAAAAACAATTGCTCTTTCGGAGCTAAAATCTCCTATCCCCTCAAAAAAGCCAACAACGCTAATACCTTTCCCTGATTGTGGAATAATTTTCACATAACCAGCGTCGACGCTACGTCTTCCGCTGCCCAAAGCTTGATAATATTCTCCGTCAAGATTAGTTTTGTTTTTGTCAGTTGTGTAGTATATTCGATTATCATTTTCACCATAAGTATAAAGATTTTTACTTTCACGTGGCCAATAGCCCGGAAACCAACCACTCCAATCCCAAAGTGTCCAGTTTTGATCACCAAGTTCTTTTATTTCATTGTCAAAATAACCATAAACATAAATATTAACACTTGCCGCACTTACCGAAGTTTGATTTGCATCATCTCCTTTAAATGAATTAAATGTTGGAACAATGCTAAAAAACGACAAAATTAAAATTATGCCGATAATAATGTTCTTAACAAAAGTTTTAAATGGATAAACAATCTTTTTTCCTTCCATATTTCTCCTTTAAATATTTTGCAATATTTTGACAAAAATATTTTATCAATCTTCTTTTTCTCTTTCAATTGCTTTTGTTTGTGGGTTGCAATTCAATTTCAACGCTATGTAACAAAAATTAACCAACAAAGTAGAAAGAGCGATGCTACAATTTATTGTAGAATTTGCGCTAGCAAATAAAAATTTTAAGGTGCTTAAAATTTTTGCATCGCGTAGCCTATACTATATTATATATAATTATTAATTTTCTACAAAATATTTTTGCGAAAAAACTTAAAAAAAATCAAAATTCCGCACATTTTAAACATTTTTTTGCTAATTTTGTTGAGAAAAATTTTTTTTGTGGTATAATTTGATTTATGGAAAAA
>CAYXET010000130.1:0-2016 GCA_964464025.1 uncultured Christensenella sp.
CTTCATCAAAAAGATAACGACAAACTTATTGAAACGCTAAAAAACTTGCGTGACCTTGGCAACACAATTATTGTTGTTGAACACGACAAAGACACAATTTTGAATGCTGATTATGTTGTTGACATTGGTCCATTGGCTGGTGAAAACGGTGGGAAAGTTGTTGCGCAAGGCACAGTGGAAGAGTTTTTGAAAAGCCCTGATAGCATCACGGCAAAATTTTTGCGTGGCGAAGAAAAGATTGAAATTCCACAAAAGAGAAGACCAACAAAAAATGGATACATTGAAATTAAGGGCGCAAAATTGAACAATTTGAAAAATATTAATGTAAAATTCCCATTAAAAACTTTAACTGTTGTTACGGGAGTTAGCGGAAGTGGAAAAAGCACGCTTGTTAACGACACGCTTTATCCAAATGTTTATAAACTTGTGAATTCAAAAAATAGTTTTTCATTTGTTGGGTGTAAAAGCGTTTTGGGTGTTAGTGACGACACGATTGATAAGGTGATTAACATTGACCAATCGCCAATTGGACGAACACCACGAAGTAACCCTGCCACCTACACCGGAGTTTTTTCGCACATTCGTGAACTTTTCAGTAAGACCGAAACAAGCAAAATGCGCGGATATTCGGCGGGGAGATTTAGTTTTAACATTTCTGGGGGAAGATGTGAAGCGTGTCAAGGTGATGGTATAAAAAAAATTGAAATGTATTTTTTGCCCGATGTTTATGTTCCTTGTGAAGTTTGTGGCGGAAAAAGATATAATCGTGAAACGTTAGAAGTGAAATATAAGGGGAAAAACATTAGTGATGTTTTGGATATGACAATTGAAAAAGCGTTAGAATTTTTTGAAAATGTTCCAATAATAAAAAACAAGTTACAAACGCTCTTTGATGTTGGACTAGGATATGTTAAACTTGGCCAAAGTGCCACAACACTAAGCGGCGGTGAAGCTCAACGAGTGAAACTTGCAACAGAACTTAGCAAAAAGTCGACGGGAAAAACTTTGTATATACTCGACGAGCCAACAACAGGGCTTTCGATGTTTGACGTGAAAAAGTTGTCGCAAATTTTGAACCGACTAGTAGACGGCGGGAACACTTGTGTTGTTATAGAACATAACCTTGACATTATCAAAACTGCCGATTATATTATCGACCTTGGAAAGGACGGCGGAAGTGCGGGCGGTGAAGTTATTTCAACCGGAACTCCGGAAAAAGTTAGCGAAAATGAAAATAGTTATACCGGGCAATATCTTAAAAAGCTGTTTAATAAAAAATTATAGTATTAAAAATGAAAGAATATATAATTTTTGTAATAATTTTTTGGGGTTTTATGTGTCTAAATTTTTTTTGTTTTTACAAAACATAGGGATATTATGCGTCAAGAGACATATATTTCAAAGTTTTCAAATGTTGTTTAATTGATAAGTTTTATATGTTAAAAAGTTAAAAATTTATAAAAAACAAATAGTAAAAATATAATAAAATTTAACAGATAAATTCATAAAAGTTTAATAAGGATATAAAAAATCCTTGTGAAAAATGGCGGATTTTGGCGAGGGAAAATTTATATAAAAAATATAGCAAAAATTTTTTTAAAAAGTATTGACAATTGTTTTTTTTAGTGTTATATTTTACCGTCTTTTAAAAAAATCCATTAAATTTAATAATTTGTAATAAAATCTCACCAAGCGTGTTTTCACCAGTCGGTGAGTTTTTTATTTTCCAACGCGTTTCTATCTTTAACTAACGCAATCAAAAACTAAAGCTTATTAATTTGTAACTAACTAATTTTTAGTAAAGCAAAAGAGCGTTTTGCCGCAATCGCAACCCCCACAGTGCAATAGTCCCTTTTTTCGACAAAAAAGTAAGAATAATTTGATGTCGCTCAATCTTTTTATCGCCCAATTTAAATTATTGGCAATAAAAATTAAAATGTTTTAAATTATTGCCCATCAAAATTAAAATTAATTCTAACTTATTAACAATACAAAAAATAATTTAATTTAATTTAA
>CAYXET010000131.1:0-1956 GCA_964464025.1 uncultured Christensenella sp.
GCTTTTCCCGTTAAATTACGCAAATAATACAATTTTGCTCTTCTAACTTTACCAGACCTTACAACTTCAATGTGGTCAATTCGTGGAGAGTGAATTGGGAATGTTCTTTCAACACCAATTCCGAAAGAAATTCTTCGAACGGTGAAAGATTCTCGGATAGAGCCATTTTTTCGAGCAATAACAACGCCTTCAAATGCTTGAAGTCTTTCTCGAGCTCCTTCAACAACCTTTACATACACTCTAACGGTATCACCAATATTAAAGTTTGGCACTTCTTTTTTGATATTTTCTTTTTCAATAATATCAACTAAATTCATAAAAGTTCCCTCCTTTAAAATTTTAACTCAGCCATTCATACACCGTTTGCAGAGGACTAGCCATAATTAACGCTTAATGATAACATAATTTTTTATAAAAATCAAGCATTTTTAGCAAGATTTTTCTTTTTTTTGATTATTTTTTTAATTTCTTCTAAGTTTTGTTCAGCACTGCGTCTTCCGCTTTCAATCAACTTCGGAATAAGTTTAAAATCTGTGTCGATATGGTTCACCCCGTCGGTCGAATCATAGATGTATAGGTCGAAATTTTCCTTGTTTAAAGTTTTGTTATTCTCAATCAAAATTTTTTGCATAACTTCAAAACTACTCGTTAAATAAGAAAAAGTGTTACTTGAAATTTTGTTTTTCTTATATTCCCCAAGACAATCAATGGCAAAAATAACATCAACTTTTTCTTCTTTTAGTTTGTTAAAAGGAACATTTTCAACAACTCCGCCATCAACGAAAATTTTGTTATCCTTTCCAACTGGCGGAAAAATCCCGGGGATTGCACTTGAACACAACATTGCGTCCGAAAACAAACCGCTTTCAAAATATTCCAACTTTCCTGTTTCCAAATTGCAAGCACCTGCATAAAATTTTATTTTTGCGTTTTCAATATTTTTTTCAACAAGGTTCGACTCTATCACGCCTTTTATTTTTCTGCTAGTTAACAAACTTTCTTTTAAAAGTCTAAAAAAGTTAACTTCAATGATATCATTTTTTGCTAGTTTAAGCACAAGATTTTCCATTTCTTTGGCTTTTAATCCGCTTGCAAAAAATCCGCCGACAATAGCGCCCATACTAATTCCAGAAATAACATCTATCGGAATATTATTTTCTTCTAAAACTTCCAAAAAGCCAATGTGTGCAACTCCACACATTCCCCCTCCGCCAAAAGCGAATCCAACACGAAAATTATCTTTTTCCATATTAATATTATAATATATCAAACAGAATTTTAGCAACAAAACAACAAAAAATTACAAAAATTTTTAAAATTTTTTTCAAAGTTCAAAACAAAATCTTAAAATTATAAATCATTTTTTATTTTTTTAATAAATTTTTCACTTTCCTTTTGGGAAAACCGAAAATTTTTTGCAAGTTGCAATAAGTCTTTTTCTTCGAGCCCGTCATTAAACTTAACATTCAATTTAGCCACTTTTTCAATTTTAATATCCCTTTAAATTGAAAACAAATTCATTTCCAAAAAGATTGCAAAAATCTAAAAGAAATTGTAGCACACTAGTCATTTTTAATAGCGACGTAAAAGAAATTTCGCCAATGCTTTCAACAGGTGGCGAACCATTGGGGTCGAGCAACCGATGGCGTAAAAATTTACTTGATGTAAAAATAAAATTAGGATAAAAAAAACTAGGAAAATCCTAGCACTTGGTGGGCCATTGGGGCGAGTGCGTTAAGAAAAGTTGCCGGTGGCAAGTTTTTAGCAAACGAGCGGGAGCAACTTGCTTGCGGTCAGGCACCGACAGGTGGCGAACCCTTGGGGTCGAGCAACCGATGGCGTAAAAATTTATTTGATGTAAAAATAAAATTAGGATAAAAAAACTAGGAAAATCCTAGCATTTGGTGGGCCATTGGGGCGAGTGCGTTAAGAAAAGTTGCCGGTGGCAAGTTTTTA
>CAYXET010000132.1:0-1943 GCA_964464025.1 uncultured Christensenella sp.
TTTCATTATAATAATACTTATTTTTGAAATATTTGTCAATTAATTTTTTATATTTCCTAAAAAATTACTCTAACACCAATTTTTCAATCATATTAATTTGACAACAAATAAATTTTTGCTTAATTGCCTAGCAATTCTATATAATTTTTCTTATCAACGGCCGATAAAAACAAATATAATCTTGGCCCATTGTCTGTTCCAAACAACATATTATATATATTTTTAAAATTTTGATTTTGTCTTGCAACATTTTCTTTTTTTGTTAAACTTGCATCATTAATTATGTCATATAAATATTGCTGGATTTCTTTTTCGGTCGATTCGCTGTTTGCAAGAAATTCTTTCAATTTGTGCAAAACTTCTTTTTCTTCACTGGTCATATTTCCAAAATATTCACCATTAAAACTTCCAAGCAACTTAAATTCTTTGTCGGGATTGTATAAATTTATCCAATTTTTTGCTTTTTCAACACGATTTTCGCTGTTTTCTTCAAATTCAACGCCCGCTTTTGCAAGAGACGCTCTTAACATTTGAATGTTAAAATTTACAACCGGCGCAATGCTAACCAAGTTTCCAAATGGTGTTTTTGCTTGCGGAAGATTGTCACCAAACAACAGACTTAAAAGTTCTTTTTCGTTTTCCAAAACATTTCCTTCTTTTGCCCGAGAAAGTAGTTTGTCATATTCCGAATAGTGTCTGATAACAACATCGTCGAATGCAAAATCAAACGAATCTTCGGGTTTATATTTTGCAAAAAGCCACTTTACAATTTCGGGTTCATAAACTTGCAAAACACGTGCCGGAGTTATATTATTCCCCGTTGAACTGTGCATACTTCCAAGCCCACGAATTCCAAGCCAACCATAGCCTTGAAAGAACGGCGCTTCATATCCAAAAATTTCTCGAGAAATTTCTTTTGCAACATCGTAACTTCCATTTGCTGATGCGTGGTCAATTCCGCCCGGTTCAAAGTCGACACCTTCATATTGCCATCGCATTGGCCAATCAACTTTCCAAACAAGTTTAATTAATCTATAGTCGTTCACATTCACAACGTGTTCGCACCCACAATCTTGACAATAGAACGTCAACTCTTCCGTTTCTTCGTCATATTTTAAAACTTTTGTGTTGTCTTTTAGTGATTTTTCGCAATAAACACTAATTGGATAATATTCTTCACGGTCGGCATCGCTTGCTTCTTGCGTTTTAAACTTCATTATGATATCATAAATTTCTTTTCGATTTTTAAGCGACTTTTTTATTCCTTCAACATATTTTCCAGATGTGTAATTTTTTGTTTGTCGTTTAATTTCCAAATCAATTCCCATTTCAATAAGAGCCTGCTCAAATTCGTGCTCGAAATGAAGGCCGTAAGATTCACTTGTTCCAAACGGGTCATCAATCATTGTATAGGGCTTGCCGATGTTTGTTTCAAAGCCTTCAACAACACTGGAAATGTTTGTTGGAACTTTTCTTAATCGGTCAAAATCATCCCAACTAAGCAACAATTTTGCCTTTTTGCCTTTTGCAACCAACGCCTTGGCAACAAAATAGCTTGTTGCAACATCTCTAAAATTTCCAATGTGAACTGACCCCGACGGGCTTATTCCGCAAGCACAAACATATTCTTCTTTGTTTGGCCTTGTATTAATAATTTTCTCTGCAATTTCAAATGCCCAATGTGACATAACAAAAACTCCTTTTTTGTGTTTTAGTTTTAATAATTTCTTGTTTTTAGTTTGATTACCTTAAACCTAACTAAAATTTTTGTGCTATATTAATTAAACAAAAACAATTAAATTTTCGTAAAATTATTGAAAATTTCAAATAATTTTTCATAAACACAATTACCATTTATATTAACACACTTGCTCTTTTGTGTCAACAATTTTCGCACTAATTGAAAAATTTTAGTGCTTAATTTTGTTTAATCAAACAACAAA
>CAYXET010000133.1:0-1937 GCA_964464025.1 uncultured Christensenella sp.
ACCCACAAATTTTCATCACGGAAAAACTTGTGACACATTAAAACACAATAAATAACACTAAAACACAATAAATAACATAAAAATACAATAAGTAACATTAAAATATAATAAGTAATATTAAAACACTAGCGAATTTAACAAAAATTAATGAATATTAATGATTATTAATAAATATTATATTATAAATAAAAAATATTTTTATCTTTCTTTTAAAAGTTTAGATAAAAATATTTTTTTAATTATTAAAATTTATAAAGTCTTATGAATTATAAAGACATTGTTGGTTCTTCATCTCTGTTAATTTTTCCTTCGTAATAAGAATCAACAAGTCCTCTTAATTTTTTATAATCAATTTCTTTCTTTTCAGCCTTTTCTAAAATTTTTTTAATTTTTTTTTCTTTTTCGGCTTCTTTGTCAAGTTCTTCAATTAGATCGTCAATTGGATTGTAACTTGGTTCAATTCCATAATTTTCCAAGTCATATAAATCGCAATCATAAACTTCAATTGTTCCCTTTTTTTTGATATCTTCAAATTCAAATTCGTTGTTTTGGTTGTTATTCATCACCATTGCCTCCTAGGTTTTATAGATATATGGTAACACAAAAATTTTGTGTTGTCAATACTAAATTTCAAACATTTCGCTCGACATAATCATATATTTTCGACGTGTCGATTATTGGCGAAAGTTGCTTTTGATATTTAATCAGCGCTTCGCCGTCCAAAACGTGTCGTTTTAGATATAAAAATTCATCTTCAAAGCGTTCCTGTTTGCTTGTTCCAACGCATAAAAATATTCTAAATCCAGCGTCTTTCAAAATTTTTAATTTTTCCTTATTATTAGTAAAGCTTCCGCACGGGAAACTTAAAATATCAGTTTTCCCAATGATAGGAATAATTTCATCTTCATATTTTTGCGTGTCGATTTTCAATGTTTGAATATCAGTTTTTCCCACACAAATGTGCCCATAGGTGTGGCTAGCAAAACGGTATCCTAATTCTTTTAGTCTTGCAACAAGGGGTTTTAATTTTTCAATTTCGCTAGTTCTGTTAGTGTTTTCTTTGTTAATTCTATAACCCAAAATTCCGTTATATCCAGTTGGACAAATAATGCCACGAGCCCCGTTGAAAGAAAAACTTGGATTTTTTGAAATAAAGTCTTCCAAAATTGGAATAGACTCCTTATCATATTCAATTTTAACTTCACTATCACTTGTTTGTGAAGCAATTTTTTTGTTTTCGTCCAAAATTAATTTATCACTCATTCCTTTCCCGCGAGTATCAAAACTCATATCGTCAAAACTTAATATAAACGGCTTTTTATTTTTTGGAATAAACAAATCTTTTTTAATCACTTTTTGCAGAGTAACTTCATAACAATCATAAATATCCACTAAAATGTAATTATTTTCAAACATTTGTTCTAAAAATCGTTGAAACTCTGTGCTTGTCACGCAATCTCTATAAAAATTAAATCTATATTTATTCTCTTTGTTAAAAGCAATTTTTGGATTATTCACAATTTGATGTGTAAAAAAATGTTCTATATTTCCTTCAAATTTCACAAGATTTTGGCCAATATTTTCACTTTTATTTTGGGTTGAATAGTTTGAATTTTGCGTTAAATTAACACTAATTAAAAAGTTTTGCAAACTAGGTGACTTTTGCAAAAAGATAATTAGAACTAATAAAAATATAAAAATAAGGGCAAAAAACTTGCTTTTTTTAACATTTTTCATAATTTTATTGTTTATTTTTTAATAAAAATTATTCCATAACCTTGTTTTAAATTAAAAATTTCTACATTAACATTTAGTCTACATTAAATTTTAATCTACGTATATTTTTAATCTATATAATTTTTTTAAAACAAATAAAATTGTTATTACAATTAAATATGCAGCAACAAACAACAAAAATTATTAAAATGGTAAAAAAA
>CAYXET010000134.1:0-1933 GCA_964464025.1 uncultured Christensenella sp.
AAAATAATTACTTTTACTTTTACTTTTACTTTTACTTTTATTTTATTTTATTTTGTTTTTTATCTTACTTTTAACTTTACTTTTAACTTTACTTTTAACTTTACTTTTAACTTTACTTTTAACCTTAATTTTTTTATTTTAAACAAAATTTTAAGCGCTTTAAAATCTTTTGGACTTTTTGGCAAAAAAATTTATGTGTGAGTTATTTAAGATTAAATGACAATTTAACTATGAAATTGTTTGATAAGATTAAAATTATATGAGATAATATATTATATATAATAAGTTAATAAAAATATTATATAAAATTGGCACAATTAATTGATTTTAAATTACAAAATATGCTAAAATAATCCTATTAGGAGATATTATGAACAAAGTTAAAAAATTATCAGTTATATTTTTATTTTTCGGCCTACTAATTTCATCTTTTTTTGGAGCAAACTTTGAGTTTGGCAAAATTAAAACCTTAGATGCCGAAAGCAATTTCGTGAGCATTAGTGCAACAAAAGTTAACTATTCTAACGACGGAGTGACATTCGACGCATCCGACGCTCTTTATCCAAACAAAGTTAAAAGGCTTGGCGAATATTCAAGCGAAGAATTGCTTCAAAACAAAAACGAGATTTTGAATTCAGCCGTTAAAAATAGTGACGGCGAAAAAATTACATATTCTAGTGGCGAAGTCGCTTCGATTTGTTCAACAACAAAAACAGGAGAACTTTCAAACGAAGCAATTTTGATTAGCGTTGAAGCAAAAAGCAATGCTTATTTGACAAGCATAACACCAAGTTTGACACTAACAAACAGTTTGGGCACAACACAAATTTTAGTTGGTGCAATAAACAAAACTAACATAAGCTCACAATTTTTGTTTGCCCTAGATTTTTCTAACTTAAAAAATAAAATGGGCGAAGATGTTTCCTACACCGAAGGGCTGCTTAATTTTAACTTTAGATGTTCATACACAACCGATGGAACAAATGTTATTAATGAAACTCTAGATTTTTCTTTATATTTGATTGATGAAAAAATCTATTTTGAAGATAACGGATACAAAATTTTGAATTGCAATAAGCAAGAAAGTGATTCGGGCGAAGTTTATATGTTTAACAACACCTATGACAACGGAAACCAATCGACACTTTCCTTTGACCCAACAAAGTTTGAACCCGAAATTGACTTTGTTTATAATGAAACAACTGTTAAACTAACAACACAATATGAAAACGACAAAGTGACACTTTCAAGTTCTAATGAAAAAATTATCCCTAGTGAAATTTTTAATGTGAACACCGACGAAACAACTGGCAAAAAAACTGTTCAAATGTCTTTCAGAACACTAGGACAATATAGCATTAAATATTACTTAATTTTCAATTTAAACGGGACATACACAAAACTAGATTTGAATATTTGCCAAAAAATTGATAAACTTGCTGGCCAATCACTTATCATTTTTGGTTATGAGGCATACTACAAAAATTATTCAACCGATAACCTTGACTACACCTATCTTTATAACGACAAATATTCTAGCAATTTTAGTTATCTTGTAAAAAGTTTTGTTGACGGAACAAAAACTGTGGACGAAAACGTTGAATTAATTAAATCAGGAGTGCTTGAAAACTTAAACAAAAACACAAGTTTATCAAATAAAATTGCAAAAACCAATCAAGCACCTGTTAAAATTAATAGTTACGTTACAAAAAATTTAACTGCGGCAAAATATTACACAATCAAACAAACCACAAGCGGATATGAATTTGTTGACGCAAGCGGAAAAGCGTTTTTGTCGAGCAACCGATTTGAAGAAAATGGAATTTATTTGGTGGTTATCCCCTACGAATTCTCAATTGCTTCAACCGACAACTACTATTCAATTTTAGTATTTAACATTCAAAACAACACTCCTAGCCTAGAATTTTATAAG
>CAYXET010000135.1:0-1881 GCA_964464025.1 uncultured Christensenella sp.
CAATAAGAGATTATTGTTCGGATAAACCAGATTTAAGAAACCCATTAATTTGCAAAGACTACACAGAATTTTTCTCACACGTTGAATTTAGTTTGTTTAAAGATAAATGTGTTAAAGGAATTGTTGCAAATTGTGGCGAAAAATCCAGAAAATATTATGACGAACTAGCAAGTGTTATTATTAATAATGAAGGGAAAGGCCTTTGCTGGCTAAAACTAACACAAGAAGGTTTTGTTGGCTCACTTTCAAAGGTGTTAACAGAAGAACAAAAAGTTGAACTTATCAACATTAGTGGAATTAAGGAAGGAGAAACAATTTGCTTTGTTGCCGACAATAAAAACAAAGTTGTCAATCTTGCAGGTGTTTTAAGAAACACAATGGGTGAAACTCTTGGCTTGATTGATAAAAATAAAGTCGAATTTTGTTGGATTGTAGACTTCCCATTCTATGAATATAACGAAAGTGAAAATAAAGTTGATTTTTCACACAATCCGTTCTCTATGCCACAAGGTGGGCTAGATGCGCTTGAAAATCAGGACCCACTAAGCATTGTTGCATATCAATATGACCTTGTTTGCAATGGCTATGAAATGTTGAGTGGTGCGGTTAGAAATCACGACCCAAAAGTTATGGTAAAAGCGTTTGAAATTGCAGGTTATAGCCGAGAAACTGTTGAAACAAAATTCCGAGCGTTGTTTAATGCTTTCAGTTTTGGTGCACCTCCTCACGCTGGTGGGGCTTTCGGGTTCGACAGAATGCTTATGCCAATTCTAAATCAAAACACTATCCGAGAAGTTATTGCTTTCCCTATGAATCAAAATGGGCGAGATTTGCTTATGAATTCTCCAACAAAAATTGATGAAAAAACTTTGCGAGAACTAGGAATTAAAGTTATAGACGAAGAAGACTAGGAGAAAAAATGATAGAAAATCAAATTGAAAAAGAAATAAACAGGGCTGTTTATGAATGTTTTAATGAAAATTTTTCGTGCGTTGTTCATTCATCCGGCCTAGAAGATGTTGATTATCAATGTGATGATTCTTTTTCGCTTGCAAAAATTTTGAAAACTTCACCAATTGTTTTGGCAAACAAAATTTGCGAAAAATTAGCTGAAAATGAAATGTTTGAAAAAGTTTTTTGTAAAAATGGCTTTATTAATTTTGTTTTAAGCAACAATTTTGTGCAAAACGAGTTAAAAAAACTAAGCACAGATGAATTTTTTGGCGTTGAAAGACCGCAAAATCAAATGCTATTTTTTCTTGACTATGGCGGGCCAAACATTGCAAAACCTTTGCACGTTGGGCACCTAAGAAGTCCTATTATTGGCGAGAGCATAAAAAGAATAATAAAATTTGCGGGGCACAAAACTTTGTGTGATGTTCATTTTGGAGATTTTGGTCTTCAAATTGGTGAAGTTATTTTTGGGCTTAGGGAAAAGAACGTTGCAAAAGAAAACATTACTTTGCAACTTTTGGAAGAAATTTATCCAAACATTTCTTCAAGAATAAAAAATGGTGACGAAGAGTTAAACAAAACTTGTGCACAAATCACAAAGGAACTTCAAAACGGAAATGAAGAATATTTGGAATATTTCAAAATCATTCGTGAAATTTCAGCGGGGGATATAAAACGACTTTTTGATTACCTCGACGTTCATTTTGACCTTTATGAGGGCGAAAGTAATGCCTATGAGTATATTCCACAATTAACAACACTTTTAACTCAGCAAAATTTACTTGTTGAAAGCGAGGGTGCAAAAGTTATTGATATTTCAAGAGAAGACGACAAAAAACAGCTTCCACCATTAATTTTTCAAAAATCAAATGGGGCCTATCTTTATGGAACAACGGATATGGCAACGGTTTTACAGCGAAAAATAAA
>CAYXET010000136.1:0-1792 GCA_964464025.1 uncultured Christensenella sp.
GCAAAAGCTAAATGCGAAATCGTAAGATACCAACGTGGAAATGTCTTTATTGCTCATAACGATGAATTAATTAAAAAGACCGTCGAATTTAATGGTGAGAAGATTTTTTATTCATTAAAAGATGTAAAAATCCTTGAAAAAAATGCTCATTATTCAAAATTTGAATACGAAAACAATATATATGAATTAAATGTCGGTGGAGATTATAATATTGAAAATGCTCTTTCTGCAATTATTTGTGGAGAAAAACTTGGCATGACAATACCACAAATTCGAGCAGGACTAAAGAAGTATGCACCAATTGAAAAGCGTTGGGAATCCGTAAACTCGGGCGGTTATGAAATAATAAATGACAGTTACAATGCAAACCCTGAATCAATGAGAACTTTTGTTGACACAATTTTTGAGCTATACAATAACTATGTACTCGTTTTGGGCGACATGGGTGAGCTTGGCGAAAACGAAATCAAATATCACAAAGAGCTCGGCGAATACATAAACAAACATCCTAGATTGGCTTCAAACGCAACAGTTTTGACAATTGGCGACTTATCTGAAAATATTTCAAATGAAATTACAAATTGCAAGGCTATCCACTTTAACAAAATGGAAGATGCCGTCAAATACATAAAAGATAATATTTTATTAGGTACAAGGCTATTTTTGAAAGCATCAAGAAGCATGAAATTTGAAAATATAATCAGCACGCTAAAAAAATAAAATCTTCTTGCATGCCAACATCGTTACAAAACTTTACCTAATATAAATAGCTTGCAAACATGGTTATGACATGGTTTTTCATGTTTTAAATCGCCACAAGCATGTAAACATGGAAATTGGGCATGCCCACAAACTCGCAACAGCAATGTTTACAAGAGAAATAAAGAATTTAAAAAAACTTAACAATTCGCTATTTATGGGTTGTAAATGCGCTCTTAATCCTTATAATAGTAATATGGTTAAAGGGCTGACGGAGAAAAACCTTTTATCAAAGGAAAAATCACAAATATAAATATAACTTTGGGAGGAATAAGTGTTTAAGAGTCGTGATATGGGGAGAGCTATTGCCGTTAAAAGATGGACACCAACGGCATTAGAATGTTATAAAAGAGGTTGTGTGTGTGAAGGTTGTTTTTACAGCGATTTTTTTAGTGCAACTGCACAAAAATGTCAAATGAAAGCTGCTGTTTTGGAATTAGTTAGAACGATTGGCACTCCGAATGTTGAATTACCGCAGATTTTAGAATAATTTTTACCTTTTGCCACTTTAAAAATCCATTTAAATGTTGTACAATGGAAAAGAACACATTAGGAGGTATAAATGCACATACACGTAAACGGTAAAAACATTGAGATTACAGATGCTATTAAAGCTTATGTAAAGGAAAAAATTGGCAAGGTGGCTAATCACTATGACCAAATTACAGGGATTGACGTAATTCTATCAGTAATCAAGAACCCTGCTGCAACTGGTAAGCATGTTGCTGAAGTTGCTTGTAAAATGAATACGGGTGTTGTTCACTGTGAAGAGTCTGCTGAATCAATGTATGCTAGCATTGACCTATTAGCTGACAAATTGTCAAGACAGGTTAAGAAATTTAAAGACAAAGCATTGGCATCAGGCGGCAAAGAAACAATCAGAAATGCTGAAGTTAAAGCAGAAGAAGAGGCTGTAGAAAGTTAGCAAAATGATTAACAACAAAAAAGTTGTCGTAATTATGCCTGCTTACAACGCAGAAAAAACTTTAGAAAAGACTTATAATGAGATTTATCAAAATTTCGTCGATGAGAT
>CAYXET010000137.1:0-1714 GCA_964464025.1 uncultured Christensenella sp.
AGAATTTTTCCACCATTCCATCATATCTCCCACCGCCTGCAATTGCGCAAGAAAGGTCGTTGCTATAAACTTCAAACACACAGCCAGTGTAGTAGTTTTGGCCACGAACAAGTGAACTTGAAAATTGAATGTTGATATTTTCATTAATTTTTTTCACGTTATTAATAACAAACGAAACGTCATCAAAGCCGTCTATATTTGAAAAATCAAAATCTTTGTTTTGCAAAAATTCAACAAAATTTTCATTTGCGTTTTTGTTTTCAATTTTTGATAATTCTTCTTTAATTCCATCTAATCCAATTTTGTCTATTTTGTCAAAAATAACGCAAACTTGATTTATTTCTTCGCCCACATAGCCAAAACTTGTTAGCAAATTTCGGATTAATTTTCGGCTGTTAATTGCAACAACTAAATTTTTTAATCCAAGATTTTCAAGGGCTTTCATTGTGACAATAATTAGTTCAACTTCACACAAAAGGCTGTCGCTTCCTAGAATGTCTATGTCACATTGACAAAACTCGCGAAGTCTGTCTTTTTGCGGACGTTCTGCCCTATAAACTCTGTCTATTTGAAGAGCCTTAAATGGTTTTGGCAAAAATTCCTTGTTTTGACTATAATATCTTGAAAGCGGAAGCGTTAGGTCATATCTAAGACCAAAGTCGCTAAGATTGTCAAAATCGGCGTTTTCTATCGCTTTTGAAAACTTTTCTCCACGTTTTAAAATTTTAAAAATTAATTTTAAATTTTCTCCGCCGTCACTATTTGTTAAATTTTCAATATCTTCCAAAATTGGAGTTGAAATTTTATTGTAACCAAAACTTTGATAAGTTTTTTCAATTATATTTTTAATTTCTTCACGTTTTGCTTCTTCCCAAGGAAGAAAATCACGCGTTCCTTTAACTGCTTGCTTTTTCATCATATTCTCCTAAAAGTTGATTATATATCAAAAAAAAATATTTTGCAACTTTTTTTTATAACTGTAAAAAATTTATCATTTCAGTTCAATTAAATCAAATTTTGCAAAACAAAAGGGTTGCAATAAAAAAACGATGAATTAATCATCGCTAATATTATTTATACCCTTTTTCAACTTATCTATATATTATAATTTTTGAAGATATATAAACAGCAGAATCGATTCCTCGTCTGTTGGCAATATCTTCTATTCTTTCTTCAAACGTCACATACTCGCCCTTTCTGTTTGTGTGCATATCTGCAAAATTAAGCAGGTCAAGTTCTTTTGAAGAATATTCGCAATTCACATCGCCGTGACATTTTATTTCATTAGCATATTTATTTCTTTGTCTATTTAACATTTCAAATCAAATTTATGGATGCTCGCTACGCTCGCCAAATTCATAGCCTACATCGTGTAACATCCCAAGAGTAAACATATCTTCAACATACTCTTGTGATTCGTTGCTTTTTATGCATTCTTCTTTTATTAGCCTTGCAACTGCAATTAGGAAAGTATTTTGTAGATAAAAAATTAATGATAATAAAAAACCCAGCTGAACTTTGCGGTTCAGTTGGGTCCAGTGTGGTTGGGATAAATGGACTTGAACCATCGACCCCCGCCTTATCAGAGCGGTGCTCTAACCAGCTGAGCTATATCCCATCGACTTTGTTTTTACGACTTTAACAACTGTCTAAAATTTATGGTGGAGATAATCGGATTCGAACCGATGACCCCCTGCTTGCAAGGCAGGTGCTC
>CAYXET010000138.1:0-1643 GCA_964464025.1 uncultured Christensenella sp.
AATCGTTTGAAATTAGCGATGAAGCAAAAGAGCAAAGTCGCAAGTTTTTCAATTTTTTTGGGTCAAACAAAAAAGAAAAACGAAAATATGAAAGTTTTGAAATTGTCAAAACCTTCACTCCGAAAGAAAAAGTTAAAAAAAATGATGAATTTGATAAAATTTTAGAAGTTTCGAACGACGGTGAAGTGCAAGAAGAAGTGATTACACTTTCGCAAAACACAAAGAATGTAAAACCAAGTGTTAAATTAAGACCGCAAGGCAAGTTGATTTTGTGTTTGATTAGTATAATTTTCATTCTAATTTCAAGCGTATGCATTTATAACGCGGTGAAGATTAATTCGTTGAATAATGATATAAATAATCTTTCCAATCAAATTACAATTCAAGATTTAAACATAGACAAAGCAATAAAAAACGTTGATAAGTTGTCGGTTGATGCAACAAGCACAGAGCAAGCAGAAAGGCTTGATATGCAAAAAGCAGCAAGTGTTACAAACGTTGAATTGTATGAGAAAATGGAAAAATTGGAGGCAAAAGAAATTACTAATTGGTTTGACCGTGTTTGTAACTTCATTTCTAAAATTTTTGGAGGATAGAGGTGGAGAGCCAATATAATGTTTTTTCAATTCAAAAGAGGTTATCGGCATTTTTGGTGCTAATAACCTTTGTTTTTTCTCTTTTGCTTTTTAGACTTTTCTATGTGCAAGTTATTAAGGCTGATGAATATTTGCACCGTGGTGAGTCGCAGTGGGTGAGAGATTTGCCACTTAATGCAACACGAGGGACAATTTATGACCGAAATGGTGTTGTTTTGGCTGTGTCTTACACGAGTTATAACATCTATGTTCGTGCAATTGGTGTGACAGATGCAAATTTGGTGACAAAAACATTGTGCGAAGAATTAGATTTAGATTATGAAAAAACTTATGCAAAGGTCACAAACAAACTTGTTAGTGAAAGCTTGATTAAAATGCAAGTTGATGCCGATATTGTTCAAAAATTAAAAGATAAAAACTTAAAAGGTGTTTATTATAGTGAAAACAATAAAAGATATTATCCGAGCGGCGATTTTCTAAGCCAAGTTTTGGGATATACAACAATTGATAACGTTGGGCAAAGTGGGCTTGAACTTTATTATAATAAATATTTAACAGGGATAGACGGCTATTCGTCAAAACAAACTTCAATTAAGGGTGAAGAACTTTTGAATACCCTAGACACATTTGTTCCGTCGATTAGTGGAAATGATTTGCACTTGACAATTGACTATAACATTCAAAAATTGGCCGAAGAAATGAGTTTGGAAATTATACAAAACGAAAAGCCAAAGAATTGTCAAATTATTGTTATTAACCCCAAAACGGGCGAAATATTGGCAAATGCAAGCAAGCCAAGTTTAAACTTGAACGAATTGCCACGAGATAACATTCAAAAACTAAATGATTATTCCCGAAATTTGAGTGTTGTTGACGTCTACGAGCCCGGCTCGACCTTTAAGGTGTTAACAACGGCAATGGCTTTGGAGGAAGGTTTAACAAGCGAAAATGATAGGTTTTATGACCCTGGTTTCAGAATTGTTGACGGTCAAAAAATTAAGTGTTGGCGGCTTCACGGGCACGGCTCGCAAACAATGACCGAGGGCT
>CAYXET010000139.1:0-1610 GCA_964464025.1 uncultured Christensenella sp.
GAAGAAAATAAGTACATAAGATGCACAAATTGTGCCCTAGTTTGCCCGCACGGAGCAATTAGCGTGAAAATGACTAATGAACTACCAAACGCACCAGAAGACTTTAAATTTATTGAAAGCAACGGGAAATATTTTTGTCTTAACATAGACACAACAAAATGCACGGGATGCTCTGCTTGCACCAAAATTTGTCCAACACAAGCCCTATTTTTAAAAAATTATTCCAACAAAAATAGCGAATATTTTTCTAATTTAACACCAATTTTAAACGACAAACTTTCTAAAAATCTAGCATACAATTCAAGCTACTACAGTTGCCAAACGGCGTGTGATGGCTGCGCCGAAATTATGTATTACAACATTCTCGGAAAAATGTTTGGAAGTCACTTAAATTTAATCAATGCAACGGGATGTTCGTCGATATATAACGGCTGCGTGGGGTGCTCTCCTTTCAAAACCGACAGTTTGGGTTTTGGAACAAGTTTTATCAGCAATTTGTTTGAAGACAACGCAGAATTCGGCTATGGAATTAGCAAGGCAAAAAAAGAAACTCGAAATAATTTTATTGAATTTGTAAAGAAAAATCTTGAAAAATTTAGTGGAAATCTTCAAAAAAATCTTGAAAATTTCTTAAATAACTATGAAAATTTTGAAGTTTGCAAACAAATTTATCTAAACTTAAAATCGCACTCTTTTTCGGGCGAACTTGAAAAATATATTGAATTAAATCTTCATCAAATCATTCCAATGGTAAACATTATTGTTGGGGGCGACGGCTGGGCCTATGACATAGATTTTGGTGGGCTAGAACACATTGTAAGCCTTGGCGAAAACGTAAATATTTTAATTTTAGACAACGAACTTTATGCAAACACAGGCGGCCAGACAAGCAAGGCAACAAGTTATGGAGCAAAAACAAAATATACAAACTTTAAAAAAACACGAAAAAAAGACTTGTTTTTGAGCCTATTTCAATATAAAAATTTGTTTTTCTCTAGAGTGAATTTAATTGCCAACAAAAATCATTGTTTGAAATGTTTTGAAAAAGCCATAAATCACAACGGGCCAAGCATTATTGTTGCCTACACTCCTTGTCTTAATCATAAAATTGACCTGAAAGATTCAGTTAACCATCAAAAAAACGCTGTTTCTTGCGGATATTTCAATTTAATCACGTATGAAAACGGGCAACTTGAATTTAATTCTGTGCCAAATTTTGATTTAATGGACGAGTTTTTGCAAAGCGAAGGAAGATTTTCTAATTTAACAAAAATAGACATAGAAGAAATTAAACAGATGAAAAAAGATGATTATGAATTTTATCTAAAATTAAAGGAAATTTTATAATTTTGTGCAAAAAATTTTGTGCAAGAAAAAAACTTAGCAATTGCTAAGTTTTTTCTTACGCAAACAAAACTTCAAAAAATGTTTCAAGCATTTTTATAAATCATTAATATATGACTGTTTTGTTTACATTTCTATTATGTTCTATATCAAAAATATTATTCACAATTTTTCAAAAATTTTTTTATTTTCAAAATCAAGGTTTCTTCGTCTAGCCCAAAATATTTTTGAACTTCTTTTCCTTTTCCACTTTTCCCAAAGCAATC